>CAJYHU010000312.1 GCA_913774655.1 uncultured Luteibacter sp.
CACCGACTTCCGGGAGCTGATGCGTCGCGCGCCGTGCCCCGTGGTGCTGACCCGCGGCGCGGAGGGCGCGTGGTTCCGCGACGGCGACGACGCGCCACGCCACCAGGCCGGCTTTCGCGTCGACGCGGTCGACAGCACGGGCGCGGGCGATACATTCAACGCGGCGCTTGCCGTCTTCCTTGGCGAGGGCCTCGACGTGGCGGTGCGCAAGGCCTGCGCCGCGGCGGCCCTGAAGGTCTCGCAGCTGGGTGCCCAGCCCGGTATGCCACGCCGCGACGCGCTGGACGCTTTCCTGGAGACGCATCGATGAGGCGCACCGGCCTGTTGCACGCCGAACTCAACCGCGTGATCGCGGCGATGGGGCATACCGACCTGCTCGTGATCGGCGACGTCGGCCTGCCGGTGCCGCCCGGCGTGCCCTGCATCGACCTCGCCGTCGTGCCCGGCACGCCCTCGTTCGCCGCCGTGTTCGAGGCCGTGTACGCCGAACTCGCCGTCGAACGCGTGACGGTGGCGAACGACATCCATGCGAAGAATCACGCCCTCGTCGCCGTGGCCGAACGCCTCGCCCGCGACGGCGTCGCGGTGGACGAGTGCGCGCACGACGAACTCAAGCGCATCAGCGAACGCGCGGTCGCCGTGGTGCGCACGGGCGAGACCGCGCCCTACGCCAACATCGTGCTGCACGCGGGCGTGACGTTCTGATGGCCGCGCCGCTGATCCGGATGCAGGGTATCCAGAAGGCGTTCGGCCCGGTGAAGGTGCTCGAAGGGGTGGACTTCGAACTGCGGGCGGGCGAGGTGCATGCCCTGATGGGCGAGAACGGCGCGGGCAAGTCCAC
The DNA here is from genome assembly GCA_913774655.1 of uncultured Luteibacter sp. Lineage (GTDB taxonomy): Bacteria > Pseudomonadota > Gammaproteobacteria > Xanthomonadales > Rhodanobacteraceae > Luteibacter > Luteibacter sahnii. Next base: position 842 of record CAJYHU010000312.1, read on the forward strand.
GCTGATGAAGATCCTCACCGGCATCTACGCCCCCGACGGGGGCCGCATCGACGTGGACGGCGAAGCCACCGCGATCGCCTCGCCAGCCGATGCCGAGAAGCACGGCATCGCGATCATCCACCAGGACCTCAACCTCATCCCGTCGCTGAGCATCGCCGACAACCTGTTCCTGGGCCGCGAAGAGCACCGCTTCGGCCTGCTCCGGCGCCGGGCCATGGCCGAGCGCGCGAGGGCGTGGCTGGCCCGCGTCGGCATGGACCGGCTCGACCCGGACACGTCCGTCGAACGGCTTTCGGTCGGGCGCCAGCAGATGGTCGAGATCGCCCGCGCGCTCGGCCAGAACGCCCGCGTGCTGATCATGGACGAGCCCACCGCCGCGCTCACCGAAAGCGAAACAGACACGCTGTTCCGGCTGATCCGCGAGTTGCGCGCGCAGGGCACGGGCATCGTCTACGTCTCGCATCGCATGGAAGAAATCTTCGCCTTGTGCGACCGCATCTCGGTGCTGCGCGACGGCCAGTTCGTGGGCACGCGCGACGTGCCTGGCCTGGGCTTCGACGAGGTGGTGAAGATGATGGTAGGCCGCACGCTGGACGCACGCTTTCCGGCACGCACGCCCCACGTCGGTCCGGTGCGCCTGAGCGTGGAACACGTCGGCGGGGGCATGGTGCACGACGTCAGCTTCGACCTGCACGCCGGTGAAGTGCTTGGCGTCGCCGGCCTGCTCGGCGCCGGCCGTACCGAACTGGCGCGCCTGCTGTTCGGCCTGGACCGTCTCGAATCCGGCCGCGTGACGCTCGACGGCCGGCCGGTGACGCCGAAGACGCCCAGCGAAGCGATCCACGCGGGCTTCGGCTTCGTCACCGAAGACCGCAAGGGCCAGGGCCTTGTGCTCGACCTCAGCCTGCGCGAGAACGTGAGCCTGCCGCGTGTGCCCGCGCGCGCCGGGCTGGTCGACCGTCCCGCCGAAAAGAAACAGACCCGTGGCCTCATCGACGCGCTGAAGATCCGCACGCGCGACATGGAACTCGACGTGCGCGCGCTCTCCGGCGGCAACCAGCAGAAGGTGGTGCTTGCCAAGTGGCTCGCGCTCAAGCCACGGGTGCTGATCCTTGACGAACCCACGCGGGGCGTCGACGTCGGCGGCAAGGCCGAGATCTACCACATCATCAACCAACTGGCGGAGCAGGGCGTGGCGATCCTGATGATTTCCTCGGAGCTGCCCGAAGTACTCGCCATGAGCGACCGGATCCTGGTGATGCACGAGGGCCGCGCCACCGCGCTGCTCGACGCGCGGGGCGCCACGCAGGAAACCGTGATGACCGCCGCCACCGGAGGCAAGTGACATGACCCAAGTGAACTGGAGCCGCCTGGCTCCGCTGCTGCAACGCCTCGGCTCGGTGATTGGCCTGGTGCTGCTCTTCATCGTGCTGTCGGTGATGAGCCCGGACTTCCTCACCACGGGCAACCTGCTGTCGGTGCTGCGCCAGGTGTCGATCAACGCCCTGATCGCCTTCGGCATGACGTTCGTGATCCTGGCCGGCGGCATCGACCTCTCCGTCGGGGCCATCCTCGCGCTGACCGGCGCGATCACCGCGGGCCTGATGGCCGCCGGTCACGGCCTTGCCCTGTCGATGGGCGCCGGCCTGGGCCTGGGTCTCGTGCTGGGCATGGTCAACGGGGCGCTGGTGTCCTGGGGCAAGGTGGCGCCGTTCATCGCCACGCTGGGCACCATGACCCTGCTTCGCGGCCTCACCCTGGTCTACACGCAAGGCACGCCGATTCCTGTCACCGACGCCGGCTTCGCGTTGCTCGGCGGCGGCTACCTCGCGCATCTGCTCCCGCTGCCGGTGATCTGGATGTTCGTCGTCTTCGCCGCATGCGCGTTCCTCCTGCGTGGCACCGTGTTCGGCCGCCACGTGATGGCCATCGGCGGCAACGAAGAAGCCGCGCGTCTTTCCGGCGTGCGCCTGGCGCCGATGAAGCTGGCCATCTACGGCCTGTCGGGCCTGCTCTCGGCGGTGGCCGGCGTGGTACTCACCTCGCGCCTGTATTCGGCGCAGTCCACCGCCGGTTCGGGCTACGAGCTGGACGCCATCGCCGCGGTGGTGCTGGGCGGCACCAGTCTCTCGGGCGGCCGCGGTTGGCTGTTCGGCACGCTGATCGGCGCGCTGCTGATCGGCTTCCTCAACAACGGCCTGAACCTGCTCGACGTCAGTTCGTTCTACCAGCAGGTCGTCAAGGGCGTCGTCATCCTGATCGCCGTCCTGCTCGACCGGCGCCAGTAATCACACGAGGGATCTACCCATGCGCAAACTCACGTTCCTCGCCGCCGCCGCGGCCACCCTGCTCGCCGCGTGTTCCCAGCAGGGGCCGGGCGAGTCGGCACCCGCCTCGGCCGCCTCAGGCGGCGGCGCCGCATCCACCGGCACGCCCGTGGTGGGCCTGGCGCTGTCGACGCAGAACAACCCCTTCTTCGTCGAACTGAAGAACGGCGCCGAACAGGCGGCGAAGTCCGCGGGCGTGCAGCTCGTGGTGGTGGACGCGCAGGACGATCCCGCGCGACAGATCTCGAGCGTGGAAGACCTCATCCAGCGACGCGTTTCGGTGATCCTGCTCAATCCGACCGATTCCTCCGCACTGGCTGGCGCCGTGCAGTCGGCCCAGCGCGCGAACATCCCGGTGGTGACGCTCGACCGCGGCGTCGATGGTGTGCAGGTCGCCTCGCACATCGCCTCCGACAACATCGCCGGCGGCAAGATGGCGGCCGACTTCCTGGCCAAGCAGCTCGACGGCAAGGGCAACGTCATCGAACTGCAGGGCGTGCCCGGCACGTCGGCGGCGCGCGAGCGCGGCAAGGGTTTCGACGATGCGATCGCCGGCACCGGCATGAAGATCGTGGCCGAGCAGCCGGCCAACTTCGATCGTGCCCAGGGTCTGTCGGTGACGGAGAACCTGTTGCAGGCGAACGACAACGTGCAGGCCATCTTCGCGCAGAACGACGAGATGGCGCTGGGTGCGGTGCAGGCACTTGCCGGCAAGAACCGCAAGGTGCTCGTCGTGGGCTTCGACGGCACGCCGGACGGCAAGGCCGCCGTGGAAAACGGCAGCATGGCCGCGACGGTGGCGCAGCAGCCTGAAGAGATCGGCAAGCTCGGCGTCCAAACGGCGAAGAAGCTCATCGACAAGCAGCCGGTCGAGACGAACATCGCGGTGCCGCTGAAGCTCCTCACGAAGCCCTGATGCATCCTGCCGTACCGGCGCGGCAGTGCCGCCGCGCCGGTACGGCACGCGTCGACGACGCCTGGATCAATCCTGCGGGGCGGGCGCGACGACCTCGCGCTGCCCGTTGATGCCCATCGGCGAGACGATGCCCGCGCTTTCCATCGCCTCGACCAGTCGCGCAGCGCGGTTGTAACCGATGCGGAACTGGCGCTGCACGAACGAAATCGAGGCCCGACGCGTGCGCAACACAAAGGCTGCCGCCTCATCGTAGAGCGGGTCCAGCTCGGCATCCATGCCATCATCGCCGGGCTCGCCGTCCATCGCCTCGCCTGGCGGCCCGGCGAGGATCTCGTCCTTGTAGTCCGGCTCGCCGAACTGCTTCAGCCACGCGACGATGCGGTGCACTTCCTCGTCGGCCACGAATGCGCCGTGGATGCGCTGCGGGTACCCCGTGCCGGGCGGCAGGAACAGCATGTCGCCCTGGCCGAGCAGGCTCTCCGCACCCATCTGGTCGAGGATGGTGCGCGAGTCGATCTTCGACGACACCTGGAACGCCACGCGTGTGGGAATGTTCGCCTTGATCAGGCCGGTGATCACATCCACGGAGGGACGCTGCGTGGCGAGGATGAGATGGATGCCCGCGGCGCGCGCCTTCTGCGCAAGCCGGGCGATCAGTTCTTCGATCTTCTTGCCGGCCACCATCATGAGGTCGGCCAGCTCGTCGATCACCACCACGATCGTCGGCAACGTATCGAGGTGTTCGGGTACCTCGGGATGCGCGGGGAAGGGATTGAACAGCGGCTTGCCCATCGCGCGCGCCTCGCGCACCTTCTGGTTGAAGCCGGCGAGGTTGCGCACGCGCAGTTCCGACATCAGCCGGTAGCGGTTTTCCATCTCGGCCACGCACCAGTTGAGGGCGTTGGCCGCGAGCTTCATGTCCGTGACCACGGGCGCCAGCAGGTGCGGAATGCCCTCGTAAACCGAAAGCTCGAGCATCTTCGGGTCGATCATGATCATGCGCACGTCGTCGGGCGTGGCCTTGTAAAGCATCGACAGGATCATGGCGTTGACCGCCACCGACTTCCCCGAGCCCGTCGTGCCCGCCACCAGCATGTGCGGTGCCTTCGCCAGGTCCGCCACCACCGGCTCGCCCGTGATGCCCTTGCCCATCGCAAGGGTAAGCCACGAGTCGGATTCGCGGTATTCGCGCGAGTCCAGAATCTCCGACAGCGCGATCATCTGCCGCTGCTCGTTCGGCAGCTCCAGGCCCATGCAGGTCTTGCCCGGGATGGTTTCCACCACGCGGATCGAGCTGCGCCCGAGCCCGCGGGCGAGATCTTTCATCAAGGCGACGATCTGGTTGCCGCGCACGCCGACCGCCGGCTCCACTTCATAACGGGTGATGACCGGTCCCGCCGAGGCGCCCACCACCTGGACGGGCACCTTGAACTCGCGCAGGCGCTGCTCGATCAGCTCACCGGTCTCCTGCAGTTCGACGTCCGAGACCGCCATCGCCGCATGCGTGGGCGAGGCAAGCAACGACAACGGCGGAAGGCTTACCGCGCCGGCCGTTGCCACACGCAGGGCACGCGCGGGCGTGAGCGTCACCATGGCGTCGTCCGGACGGGCCGTTTCGTGGTCGTCGTTCGCGGCGATGGCAAAGCGGGACACCGGCGCGGGAGCCGGCACCGGCGACGGCACAGGTCGATCGCGGAACACGACCGCGTCGAGCGGCGGCGCCTCCCTCGCGGGCGTCGGCATCGGTGACGGCACCGGGCGCTCACGGAACATCACCTCGTCGAGCGGTGACGTCTCCCGTTCGCCAGGCGCGGCCGTCGGTATCGACGGCGCCGGGGCGTCCGTGGGCGCGTCGACATCGGCGACGGCCGGCGCCAGCGCCCTGGGCGCCAGCCAGGGCTCGCGGATGACGGTGTCCGCCTCGGCGCGGTGACGCGGCGGCACCGGCGTCGCCAGCGATGGGCGCGGCGTAGCCACGACGGACGCCTCGGCACGCGCGATCTCCGCCCGTGGGGGGACGGGTGCCGGCGCGGGCTTTCTCGCGGGGGTACGCGGGGCCGGCTTGGCGCGACGTCGCGCATCCTGCCGACGAACCGCGCCGGAGGCTCGCCGCGCGGAACCTCGTGTGTCACGGCGGGACAACGCCCGCCCGGTCAGGGCGAGCGCCAGCGCACCCATCGGCTCGAGCAGGATCGTGGCGCGCGCCAGTGCATCGCGCCACGACACGCCCAGATACCAGGGCAGGGCCATCGCCCAGAGGCCGACGCCGACCAGTGCCGCCGGCAGCGGCGCGCCAGCGCACAGCCCACCCAGCCAGCGGCAGACGACGCCGCCGGCCTGGGGATCGTCGGTGTAATGGCCCACGACCATCCCTTCCAGCGCCGCGCTCGTCAACAGCACGATGGCGAAGCCGGCCCAGAAGCGGATCGCGCCCGGTCCCATGGTGGGAGAGCGACGACGACGCACGAGCGCCGCACCGACGCGCCAGAGCAGGGGAAGCAACCAGAGGGTGGAAAGTCCGAACGCACCGAAGACGAAAGAAGCCATGCCTTACCGCAGGTGGAGAATCGTGCAGGGGCCGTAGTTTAGCGTGCATTCGTGCGACGCGACGCGCGAATTCGCGCTAACCCGCTGTTCCCGCTTGCGCCACGCGACCAAGCCTGGATGACCCCGCGGCAGCGCCACGCGGGCGTGAAGGCCGGATGACCGCCGGCCATCACGCGGTGAAATTGCGAGCGAGTCGCGATTTTTCGCATCCTGGCGAATTTTGTTCAACCGGGACGCCCTTGGC
>CAJYHU010000313.1 GCA_913774655.1 uncultured Luteibacter sp.
GCCTGATGCCCAACCCGAAGGATGGCTCGGTCACCGCCGACGTCGCCACCGCCGTGAAGAACGCCAAGGCCGGTCAGGTCAAGTTCCGTAACGACAAGGGCGGCATCATCCACGCCACCATCGGCAAGGCCAGCTTCGACGCATCGCAGCTCGCCGACAACCTGAACGCGCTGCTCGGCGACCTGCTCAAGGCCAAGCCGGCGGCCGCCAAGGGCCAGTACATCCAGAAGGTGGCGCTGTCGAGCACCATGGGCGTAGGCGTGCCGGTCGATACCTCGACCGTGACCACCTCGGCCAAGTAAGACGTTTGAACGACCCTCGCCGGCTCGCCGGCGGGGGCGCGTTTTTGAGGGCGGCCCGGCCGAAACGCCGTGGCAGCCGTCAAAGACCGCAGGCGCGATCAGCGCGCGACGGCGACGAGCAGGGAGCTCGTGTTGGCATGGACACGCCGTCGTCGATAGCGGGATCGCTTAATCGGATGCCTTCACGGGTCCAGCCGGCGTAGATGGTGCAGCCCCTTCTGGTTTCGTTTCGAATCTGGAAAGGCCACCACCCGGGGCGGAACCCCGCCCCCGACGTCACGGACGATGTCGCCCAGGACCGCAAGCGGCAGGAGTCGCAAGCGGAGTTCAATTGGAGGAGTGCAATGGCTCTCAATCTGTCCCAGAAGCAAGAAGTAGTCGCCGAGCTGGCAGAAGTCGCCGCGAAGGCTCACTCCTTGGTCGCCGCGGAATACGCGGGCACCACGGTCTCCCAGATGACCGCGATGCGCAAGAAGGCGCGTGAATCGGGCGTGTTCCTCAAAGTCGTGAAGAACACCCTCGCCGCCCGCGCCGTGGCCGGCACCGAGTTCGAGGTCGTCGCCGACGCCCTCACCGGTCCGCTGCTGTACGCGTTCTCGACCGAGGAACCGGGCGCCGCTGGCCGCCTGATCAAGGAATTCGCGAAGACCAACGACAAGCTCAAGCCGAAGGTCGTGTCCATCGAGGGCAAGCTGTTCGATGCCAAGCACGTCGACGTGCTGGCCTCGCTGCCGACCCGCGAAGAGGCCCTGGCCATGCTGGCCCGCGTCCTGGCCGAACCGGTCACGATGTTCGCTCGCGCCGTCCAGGCCGTGGCGGACAAGCAGGGTGGTGGCGAAGTCGCCGCCGAAGCCCCGGCCGAAGCCTGATCTCGTTGACTTTTTCTCATCGAAACCCATTTCAAAGGTAAGAAACAATGTCCACCCTGACCACCGAACAGATCGTTGAAGCCATCAAGGCCAAGTCCCTGACGGAAATCATGGAACTGGTGAAGTCGATCGAAGACACCTTCGGCGTGTCGGCTGCCGCTCCGGTCGCCGTCGCTGCCGCCGGTGGCGCCGCTGCCCCGGCTGCCGAAGAGCAGACCGAGTTCGACGTGATCCTGAAGTCCGCCGGCGACAAGAAGGTCGACGTGATCAAGGCCGTCCGCGCCATCACCGGCCTGGGCCTGAAGGAAGCCAAGGACCTCACCGAAGCCGGTGGCGTCGTGAAGGAAGCTGCGTCGAAGGAAGACGCCGCGAAGTTCAAGAAGGATCTCGAAGCTGCCGGCGCCACGGTCGAACTCAAGTAATCGGCGCCTTGCGCGCCCTTTATTCGATCTAGCGTCACGCAAGCCTGGGGGCGAGAGCCCCCGGGCTTTGCCCGTTCCAGAAGCTTTACCCGTTCCATGCCGTCGTACATGGGACATCGCGATTCGAGAGCGGCCACCCCGGCGCTCCGCGGTTCGAATCCCGATCTCCGATGTTCGATTCACCTTAAACCGTCGCCCCGCGCGGCGGTACTACTGAGACCGAGGCGGTAACCACCATGACCTACTCGTTTACCGAGAAGAAGCGCATCCGTAAGGACTTCGGCAAGCGGCCCCCCGTGCTGGGCGTGCCCAACCTGCTGACGATCCAGACCGACTCGTACAAGGAATTCCTGCAGGAAAACGTGAACGCCAAGGCGCGCGAGGAGAAAGGTCTCCACGCCGCGCTGAAGTCGGTGTTCCCGATTGCCAGCTACTCCGGCAACGCCGCCCTCGAATACGTCGACTATCGCCTCGGCGAGCCGGCCTTCGACGAGCGCGAGTGCCGCAACCGCGGCATGACCTTCGGTGCGCCGCTGCGCGCCACCGTGCGCCTGGTCATCTACGACAAGGACAGCCCGGCCTCGAAGAAGGCCGTCAAGTACGTGAAGGAGCAGGAGGTCTACATGGGCGAGATCCCGCTCATGACCGACACCGGCACCTTCATCATCAACGGCACCGAGCGCGTCATCGTCTCGCAGCTGCACCGTTCGCCCGGCGTGTTCTTCGACCACGACCGCGGCAAGACGCATAGCTCGGGCAAGCTGCTGTTCTCGGCCCGCGTGATCCCCTACCGCGGCTCCTGGCTCGACTTCGAGTTCGACCCGAAGGACGCTCTGTTCACCCGCATCGACCGTCGCCGCAAGCTGCCGGTCACCGTGTTGCTGCGCGCGCTCGGATACACCAACGAAGAGATGCTGAGCATCTTCTTCGAGCACAACGTGTTCCACCTGGGCAAGAAGGGCGGCGTCACGCTCGATCTCGTCGCCGAGCGCCTGCGTGGTGAGACCCTGACCTTCGACCTCGTGGTCGACGGCAAGGTGCTGGTCGAGGCCGGCAAGCGCATCACTGCGCGCCATGTCCGCCAGCTCGCCAACGAGAAAATCGCCACGCTCGAAGTGCCGGACGACTACCCGGTCGGCCGCATCGTGGCGATCGACATGATCGACAAGGACACCGGTGAGATCATCGCCGCGGCCAATGACGAGCTTACCGCCGAGCACCTCGAGCGCTTCCGTAAGGGTGGCATCGAGACCGTGCCCACGCTCTACGTGAACGACCTCGATCGCGGCGCGTACATCTCGAATACCCTGCGCATCGACAACACGCGCACGCAGCTCGAGGCCCTGGTCGAAATCTATCGCATGATGCGTCCGGGCGAGCCGCCGACCAAGGATGCCGCGCAGAACCTGTTCTTCAATCTGTTCTTCACCTTCGACCGCTACGACCTCTCGGCCGTCGGCCGCATGAAGTTCAACCGTCGCGTCGGCCGCAAGGACATCCTCGGTCCGGGCGTGCTGTACGACCACAAGTACTTCAGCGAGCGCAAGGAAGAAGAATGCCAGCGCCTGCTCGGTGAGCTGGGCGAGACGTCGGACGTCCTCGACGTGCTGCGCGTACTGATCGACATCCGCAACGGCACCGGCACGGTCGATGACATCGACCACCTCGGTAACCGTCGCGTGCGTTCGGTCGGCGAAATGGCGGAAAACACCTTCCGCATCGGTCTCGTCCGCGTCGAGCGCGCGGTGCGCGAGCGCCTGTCGCTGGCCGAATCCGAGGGCCTGACCCCGCAGGAACTCATCAACGCCAAGCCCGTCGCGGCGGCGGTGAAGGAGTTCTTCGGCTCGTCGCAGCTCTCGCAGTTCATGGATCAGAACAATCCGCTGTCCGAAGTGACCCACAAGCGCCGCGTCTCGGCGCTCGGGCCGGGCGGCCTGACCCGTGAGCGCGCCGGCTTCGAAGTGCGCGACGTGCACCCGACCCATTACGGCCGCGTCTGCACCATCGAAACGCCGGAAGGCCCGAATATCGGCCTGATCAACTCGCTCGCCGTGTACGCCCGCACCAACACGTACGGCTTCCTCGAGACGCCGTACCGTAAGGTCGAGAACGGCAAGGTGACCGACAAGGTCGACTACCTCTCCGCGATCGAAGAGGGCGACCACGTCATCGCCCAGGCGAACTCGCCGCTGTCGAAGGATGGCCGCTTCCTCGAAGACTTCGTCTCCTGCCGTTTCCGCGGCGAGTCGGAGCTGCGTCCGTCGGCCGAAATCAACTACATGGACGTCTCGCCCATGCAGACGGTTTCGGTCGCGGCGGCGCTCGTGCCCTTCCTCGAGCACGACGATGCGAACCGCGCGCTCATGGGCGCGAACATGCAGCGCCAGGCCGTTCCGACCCTGCGCAGCCAGAAACCGCTCGTCGGCACGGGCATCGAGCGCGCGGTGGCGCGTGACTCGGGCGTCACCGTGTCCGCCAAGCGCGGCGGCGTCATCGACCAGGTCGATGCCGCGCGTATCGTCGTGCGCGTCAACGAAGCCGAAGTGGGCGATGACGACGCCGGCGTCGACATCTACACGCTGACCAAGTACACCCGCTCCAACCAGAACACCAACCTCAACCAGCGTCCGCTGGTGAACGTCGGTGACGTGGTGGCGGTAGGCGACACGCTGGCCGACGGTTCCTCGACCGACCTGGGCGAACTCGCGCTCGGCCAGAACATGCTCGTCGCGTTCGTGCCGTGGAACGGCTACAACTTCGAAGACTCGATCCTCATCTCCGAGCGCGTTGTGCAGGAAGACCGCTACACCTCGATCCACATCGAGGAGCTGACCTGCATCGCCCGTGACACGAAGCTGGGTGCCGAGGAAATCACCGCGGACATCCCGAACGTCGGCGAGCAGGCCCTGGCCCGCCTCGACGAGTCCGGCATCGTCTACATCGGTGCCGAGGTGAAGGCCGGCGATATCCTGGTGGGCAAGGTCACGCCGAAGGGTGAAAGCCAGCTGACGCCGGAAGAAAAACTGCTCCGCGCGATCTTCGGCGAGAAGGCCTCCGACGTGAAGGACAGCTCGCTGCGCGTGCCGCCGGGCATGGACGGCAACGTCATCGACGTGCAGGTCTTCACCCGCGACGGCATCGAGAAGGACAAGCGTGCCCGCCAGATCGAAGAGACCGAGCTGAAGCGGATCCGCAAGGATCTCGACGATCAGTTCCGTATCCTCGAGGGTGCGATCTACGCCCGTATGCGTACGCAGCTCGTCGGCAAGACCGCGATGAGCGGTCCCGGCGGCCTCAAGCGCGGCGCCGTCATCGACGACGCCTACCTCGACGGCCTCAAGAAGGACGACTGGTTCAAGATCAACGTCAAGGAAGAAGACGTCTCCGAGTTCCTCGAGCGCGCGGCCGAGCAGGTCAAGCGTCACAAGGAGAACTTCGACAAGCGCTTCAAGGAGAAGCAGGGCAAGATCACCCAGGGCGACGACCTCGCGCCGGGCGTGCTCAAGATGGTCAAGGTCTACCTCGCCGTGAAGCGCCGCATCCAGCCGGGCGACAAGATGGCGGGCCGTCACGGCAACAAGGGTGTCGTGTCGATGATCGTGCCGGTGGAAGACATGCCGTTCTCCGCCGACGGCCGTCCGGTCGACATCGTGCTGAACCCGCTCGGCGTGCCGTCGCGCATGAACATCGGGCAGATCCTCGAGGTGCACCTGGGCTGGGCCGCGAAGGGCCTGGGCCACCGCATCGAGGCGATGCTCGAGGCGCAGGAGAAGCCCGCGAAGCTTCGCGAGTTCCTCAACGAGGTGTACAACCACGGTAACGCCGGCGCCGAAGGCGCGGTGCGTCACGTCGACCTCGCGTCGATGGACGACGGCGAAATCATGAACCTCGCCGACAACCTGCGTGACGGCGTGCCGATGGCCACCCCGGTGTTCGACGGTGCCGAAGAGCACGAGATCAAGCACATGCTCAAGCTTGCCGGCCTGCCCGAGTCGGGTCAGACCATACTCTTCGACGGCCGTACCGGCGAGGCGTTCGATCGCCCGGTCACCGTCGGCTACATGCACATGCTGAAGCTGAACCACCTGGTCGACGACAAGATGCACGCGCGGTCGACCGGCCCGTACTCGCTCGTCACCCAGCAGCCGCTGGGCGGCAAGGCGCAGTTCGGCGGCCAGCGCTTCGGCGAAATGGAAGTCTGGGCACTCGAGGCCTACGGCGCCGCCTACACGCTGCAGGAAATGCTCACCGTCAAGTCCGACGACGTGCAGGGCCGCAACCAGATGTACAAGAACATTGTCGACGGCAACCACGAGATGGCCGCGGGCATGCCGGAATCCTTCAACGTGCTCGTGAAGGAAATCCGCTCGCTCGCGATCGACATCGAGCTGGAAGAGATCAACAAGTGATCGTCGCGGCTACCGGAGATTACGCATGAAAGACCTGCTCAATCTGTTCAACCAGCAGCGACAGACGCTGGACTTCGACGCGATCAAGATCGCCCTGGCTTCGCCGGAGCTGATCCGTTCGTGGTCGTACGGCGAAGTGAAGAAGCCGGAAACCATCAACTACCGTACGTTCAAGCCCGAGCGTGACGGTCTGTTCTGCGCGGCCATCTTTGGCCCGATCAAGGACTACGAGTGCCTGTGCGGCAAGTACAAGCGCATGAAGCATCGTGGCGTGGTCTGCGAGAAGTGCGGCACCGAGGTCACCCTGGCCAAGGTCCGTCGCGAGCGCATGGGCCACATCGAGCTGGCCAGCCCGACCGCGCACATCTGGTTCCTGAAGTCGCTGCCGTCGCGTATCGGCCTGATGCTCGACATGACGCTGCGCGACATCGAGCGCATCCTCTACTTCGAGGCGTTCGTGGTGATCGATCCGGGCCTGACCGCGCTTGAGCGCGGCCAGCTGCTCAGCGAAGACCAGTACCTCGAGGCCACCGAGGAGCACGGCGACGAGTTCGACGCCCGCATGGGCGCCGAGGCCGTCTACGAGCTGCTCAAGAGCCTCGACCTGCCGGGCGAGGTCATCCGCCTCAAGGAAGAGATCGCCTCGACCAACTCCGAGACCAAGCTCAAGCGCCTCACCAAGCGCGTGAAGCTGATCGAGGCGTTCCTCGAGTCCGGCAACAAGCCGGAGTGGATGGTCATGACGGTGCTGCCGGTGCTTCCGCCGGATCTGCGTCCGCTCGTCCCGCTGGACGGCGGCCGTTTCGCCACGTCCGACCTCAACGACCTCTACCGTCGCGTCATCAATCGCAACAACCGCCTCAAGCGCCTGCTCGAACTCGCCGCGCCCGATATCATCGTGCGCAACGAGAAGCGCATGCTGCAGGAGTCGGTCGACGCGCTGCTCGACAACGGCCGCCGGGGTCGTGCCATCACCGGCACGAACAAGCGCGCGCTGAAGTCGCTCGCGGACATGATCAAGGGCAAGCAGGGCCGTTTCCGCCAGAACCTGCTCGGCAAGCGCGTCGACTACTCGGGCCGTTCGGTCATCGTGGTCGGCCCGACCCTGCGCCTGCACCAGTGCGGCCTGCCGAAGAAGATGGCGCTCGAGCTCTTCAAGCCCTTCATCTTCGCCAAGCTCCAGGCCCGCGGCGAAGCGACCACGATCAAGGCCGCCAAGAAGCTCGTCGAGCGCGAAGAGTCCCAGGTGTGGGACATCCTCGAAGAGGTGATCCGCGAACACCCGGTCATGCTGAACCGTGCGCCCACGCTGCACCGTCTCGGCATCCAGGCGTTCGAGCCGGTGCTGATCGAAGGCAAGGCGATCCAGCTGCATCCGCTGGTGTGTACCGCGTTCAACGCCGACTTCGACGGCGACCAGATGGCCGTGCACGTGCCGCTCTCGATCGAGGCGCAGCTCGAAGCCCGCGCGCTGATGATGTCGTCCAACAACATCCTCTCGCCCGCCAACGGCGAGCCGATCATCGTGCCGTCGCAGGACGTCGTGCTCGGTCTCTACTACATGACCCGCGAGCTGGTGAACGCGAAGGGCACCGGCATGGTGTTCGCGAACATCGGCGAGGTGCGTCGTGCCTACGACAACCGCGCCGTGCAGCTGCACGCGAAGGTGAAGGTGCGCGTGCGGGTGATCGAGCAGGGTGAAGCCGGCGAAGACGTCTTCCGCAACCAGCTGGTGGACACCACCGTGGGTCGTGCGCTGCTCGCCGAGATCATTCCCGAGCGCCTGCCGTTCGCGCTGGTCAACGTCGAGCTCACCAAGAAGAACATCTCGCGCCTGATCAACCAGAGCTACCGCCTGCTCGGCCTGAAAGAGACCGTGGTCTTCGCCGACAAGCTGATGTACACCGGCTTCCGTTTCGCGACGCGCGCCGGTATCTCCATCGGCATCGACGACATGAAGATCCCGGTCGAGAAGAAGGGCATCCTCGAAGAAGCCGAGAAGGAAGTCGTCGAAATCCAGGAGCAGTACCAGTCGGGTCTGGTGACCGCCGGCGAGCGCTACAACAAGGTGGTCGACATCTGGTCGCGCACCAACGAGCTCGTGGCCAAGGCGATGATCGACGGTATCGGTACCGAGAAGGTGCCCGATGCCGAAGGCAACCTGGTCAACCAGAAGTCGATGAACTCGCTCTACATCATGGCCGACTCGGGCGCGCGAGGCAGCGTGGCCCAGATCCGTCAGCTCGCCGGCATGCGCGGCCTCATGGCTCGCCCGGACGGCTCGATCATCGAGACGCCCATCAAGGCGAACTTCCGCGAGGGCCTGAACGTCCTGCAGTACTTCAACTCCACCCACGGTGCCCGTAAGGGCCTCGCGGACACGGCGCTGAAGACGGCGAACTCGGGTTACCTCACCCGTCGCCTCGTCGACGTGGCGCAGGACGTGGTCATCACCGAGCACGACTGCGGCACCGAGGACGGCGTCATCATGTCGCCGATCGTCGAAGGCGGCGACGTCGTCGAGCCGTTGCGCGAGCGCGTGCTGGGTCGCGTCGTGGTCGAGGACGTCTACGCCCCCGGCGACGACGACGAGCCGATCGTCACCCGCGACACGCTGCTCGACGAATATCTCGTCGACAAGCTCGACAAGGCCGGCGTGCAGATGCTCAAGGTGCGTTCGCCGATCACCTGCCGTGCCAGTCACGGCGTGTGCGCCCTGTGCTACGGCCGCGACCTGGCCCGTGGTCACCTGGTGAACATGGGTGAAGCGGTGGGTGTCGTCGCCGCGCAGTCCATCGGCGAGCCGGGCACGCAGCTGACGATGCGTACGTTCCACATCGGCGGCGCGGCCTCTCGTGCGGCGGCGGTCGACAACGTCACCGTGCGCACCACCGGCGCGTTGAAGTTCAACAACCTGAAGTCGGTCGAGCACTCGGCCGGTCACCTCGTGGCCGTGTCGCGTTCGGGCGAAGTGAGCGTCATCGACGCGAACGGCCGCGAGCGCGAGCGCTACAAGGTGCCCTACGGCGCCACGATCTCCGTCAAGGACGGCGATCCGGTCAAGGCTGGCCAGACCGTCGCCAATTGGGATCCGCACACCCACCCGATCGTCACGGAAGTGGCCGGTGTGGTCCGCTTCATCGACTTCATCGATGGCGTGACCGTGCAGTCCCAGACCGACGAACTGACCGGCCTCGAGTCGGCCGTGGTCACCGACCCGAAGCGTCGCGGTACCGCCGCGAAGGACCTGCGTCCGATCGTTCGCCTGGAAGACAGCAAGGGCCGCGAGCTCAAGCTGCCGGGTACCGACATCGCCGCGCAGTACTTCCTGCCGGCCGGGGCGATCGTGTCGATCCAGAACGGTGCCGAAGTGGGCGTGGGTGACGTTGTCGCCCGTATCCCGCAGGAAACCTCGAAGACCCGCGACATCACCGGTGGTCTGCCCCGCGTGGCCGATCTGTTCGAAGCGCGCAAGCCCAAGGAGCCGGCGATCCTCGCCGAGCGCTCGGGTATCGTCAGCTTCGGCAAGGACACCAAGGGCAAGCAGCGTCTCATCATCAAGGACGTGGACGGCAACGAGCACGAGGAGCTGATTCCGAAGTGGCGTCAGGTCATCGTGTTCGAAGGCGAGCACGTGGAGAAGGGCGAAACCGTCGTGGACGGCGAGCCGAATCCGCACGACATCCTGCGCCTGCTGGGTGTCGAGCCGCTGGCCGCCTACCTTGTCAAGGAAATCCAGGACGTCTACCGCCTGCAGGGCGTGAAGATCAACGACAAGCACATCGAAGCGATCATTCGCCAGATGCTGCGCAAGGTCGAGATCGTCGAGCCGGGCGACAGCACCTACCTCCGTGGCGAGCAGGTCGAGCGCGTGCGCATCAACGAGGAGAACGACCGCGCCGAGGCTCGTGGCGAGCGTCGGGCCGATTTCGAATCGGTGCTGCTGGGCATCACCAAGGCCTCGCTGGCCACCGAGTCGTTCATCTCGGCGGCGTCGTTCCAGGAGACCACCCGCGTCCTCACCGAGGCGGCGGTCCGTGGTACGCGCGACACGTTGCGTGGCCTGAAGGAAAATGTTATTGTTGGACGGCTAATCCCTGCGGGTACGGGTCTGGCCTACCACGCATCGCGTCGTAGCCAGGGCGGCCTGACGGCCTCGGAGCTCGAAACCCTCTCGGGTTCGGCACCGGCCGTCACGTTCGAAGAGGCTCCCGCCGGGTCCAACGATAGCGCCGAGTGAGGCCCCGTACGGGCTTCGCCCGTACATACGAAATGAGGCGCATGGACGCGCCTCGTGTTCGGATTCAGGGACGATGGGCGCCGGTCCGCCAACCGGGCGGCGCACGTCAACAACGCTTATATGGCGGGCCGATCTATCGGTCTGCCTTTATGTTTCTCAGGAATAGCTTCGCATGACGACAGTCAACCAGTTGGTGCGCAAATCCCGCAGCCCGAAGGCGTACAAGAGCGCCTCGCCGGCCCTGCAGAGCAGCCCGCAGCGCCGCGGTGTGTGCACGCGCGTTTACACGACCACCCCGAAGAAGCCGAACTCGGCCCTGCGTAAGGTTGCCAAGGTGCGCCTCACCAACGGTTTCGAAGTCATCAGCTACATCGGTGGCGAAGGTCACAATCTGCAGGAGCACTCGGTGGTCCTGATCCGCGGCGGTCGCGTCAAGGATCTCCCGGGTGTCCGTTACCACACCGTTCGCGGCAGCCTCGACTGCGCGGGCGTGACCAAGCGTCGCAAGTCGCGCTCGAAGTACGGCGCCAAGCGCCCGAAGGGCTAAGTTGAAGGACAACAAATATGTCGCGTAAAGGTTCCCATCCCGCCCGTGTCGTCCTCCCGGACCCGAAGCACGGAAGCCAGCTCATCGCCCGTTTCATCAACATGGTGATGAAGTCCGGCAAGAAGTCCGTCGCCGAGTCGATCGTCTACGGCGCCCTCCAGCACATCGGCGAAAAGCACGCCGAGCCGGTGCAGCTCGTCGAGAAGGCCCTGGGTAACATTGCCCCGGCCGTCGAGGTGAAGTCGCGTCGCGTCGGTGGTGCCACCTACCAGGTGCCCGTCGAAGTGCGTCCGGGTCGCCGCATGGCACTGGCCATGCGCTGGGTGATCGAAGCCGCTCGCAAGCGCGGTGAGACGTCCATGCCGCGCAAGCTGGCCGCCGAACTCCTCGAGGCTTCCGAGTCCCGTGGCGGCGCCGTCAAGAAGCGCGAAGAAACGCACCGCATGGCGGAGGCCAACAAGGCCTTCTCGCATTACCGCTGGTAATCCCCTTCCAGCTACAAGATCTGAGGAAAGACCGTGGCACGCACCACTCCCATCGAGCGCTACCGCAACTTCGGCATCATGGCTCACATCGATGCCGGCAAGACCACGACCACGGAGCGTATCCTGTTCTACACCGGTGTCAGTCATAAGATTGGCGAGGTGCATGACGGTGCCGCGACGATGGACTGGATGGAGCAGGAGCAGGAGCGCGGCATCACCATCACTTCCGCCGCCACGACGGCGTTCTGGAAGGGCATGGATCGTTCGCTGCCCGAGCACCGCTTCAACATCATCGACACCCCGGGACACGTCGACTTCACCATCGAAGTGGAGCGTTCGCTCCGCGTGCTCGACGGTGCGGTGTTCGTGCTCTGCGCCGTGGGTGGTGTGCAGCCGCAGTCGGAAACCGTCTGGCGTCAGGCTAACCGGTACAAGGTGCCGCGCCTTGCGTTCGTCAACAAGATGGATCGCACGGGTGCCAACTTCTACAAGGTCGTCGACCAGCTGAAGGCCCGTCTTGCCGCCAATCCGGTGCCGATGCAGGTGCCGATCGGTGCGGAGGATAACTTCGAAGGCGTGGTCGATCTTCTCAAGATGAAGGCGATCAAGTGGGACATGGAGTCCCAGGGCATGAAGTTCGAGTACGTCGACATCCCGGCGAACCTCCAGGACAAGGCCGAGGAAGGCCGTACCGCCATGATCGAAGCCGCGGCGGAAGCCACGGAAGAGATGATGGACAAGTACCTGGGCGGCGACGAGCTGACCGAGGCCGAGATCATCGAGGGCCTGCGTCTGCGCACGCTCAAGAGCGAGATCATTCCGGTCTTCTGCGGCACCGCGTTCAAGAACAAGGGCGTCCAGGCGATGCTCGACGCCGTCGTCAACCTGCTCCCGTCGCCTATCGACCGTCCGCCGGTCGAGGGCATCAACGAAGACGAGCAGCCGGATACGCGTCCGGCCAAGGACGACGCGCCGTTCTCGGCCCTGGCGTTCAAGATCATGACCGACCCGTTCGTCGGCGCCCTGACGTTCTTCCGTGTCTATTCGGGCACGCTGAACGCCGGTGACCAGGTGTACAACCCGGTCAAGTCGAAGAAGGAGCGCATCGGCCGCATCCTCCAGATGCACGCCAACGAGCGTCACGAACTGAAGGAAGTCCGCGCGGGCGATATCGCCGCCGCGGTCGGCCTCAAGGACGTCACCACCGGTGACACGCTCTGCGCCCAGGACCACATCATCACGCTCGAGCGCATGTCGTTCCCCGAGCCGGTGATTTCGATGGCGGTCGAGCCGAAGACGAAGTCCGACCAGGAAAAGATGGGCATCGCCCTCGGCCGCCTGGCTGCGGAAGATCCTTCGTTCCGCGTCCGTACCGACGAAGAGTCGGGCCAGACGATCATCTCGGGCATGGGCGAGCTTCACCTGGACATCCTGGTGGATCGCATGAAGCGCGAGTTCAACGTCGAAGCCAACGTCGGCAAGCCGCAGGTGGCCTACCGCGAAACGATCCAGGCGTCGGACGTCAAGTCGGACTACAAGCACGCCAAGCAGTCGGGTGGTAAGGGCCAGTACGGTCACGTCGTGATCGAAATGTCCCCGATCTCGGATGCCGATCGTGCGGACGAGAAGATCGCCGCGAACATCAAGGACGACTTCCTGTTCATCAACGACATCACCGGTGGCGTGATTCCGAAGGAATTCATCCCGTCCGTCGAAAAGGGCCTGCGCGAGACGATCACGTCGGGTCCGTTGGCCGGCTTCCCGGTGGTGGGCGTCAAGGTGAAGCTCGTCTTCGGTTCGTACCATGACGTCGATTCGTCGGAAATGGCGTTCAAGCTTGCCGCCTCGATGGCGTTCAAGCAGGGCTTCTCGAAGGCTCAGCCGGTGCTGCTCGAGCCGATCATGAAGGTCGAGGTCGTGACGCCGGAAGACTACGTCGGTGACGTGATGGGCGATATCTCGCGTCGTCGCGGCATGCTGACCGGTCAGGAAGAAACGCCGTCGGGCAAGACCGTCAACGCGATGATCCCGCTGGGCGAAATGTTCGGTTACGCCACGTCGCTTCGTTCGCAGACCCAGGGTCGCGCGACGTTCACGATGGAATTCGACCATTACGAGCCGGCGCCGAAGAACATCGCCGAC
>CAJYHU010000314.1 GCA_913774655.1 uncultured Luteibacter sp.
CGCCGGGATTCGCGTCGGCCGCGCCACGCCGACGGACCCACGCGGAGGCCTGCGCCGAAGATGCCTATGCGTTCGGCGCCAACCTGCTCGCGGCGATGATGCCGATCAACGCGATGCTGCCGCTGGATCGCGATGCGGCGGCGCGTTTCGCCCACCGCATGGTCCGCGACATGGGCTATCCGGTGGAAATCGGCGAGGTGATCCTCGGTCTGATGGCCGACGACCCCACGCGGCGCCCGCGCCCGGCCGACGCGATGCGGTGTCTTCGGGACGCGGTGGAGCACCTGGACGGGGGCAACCCGCCGGTGCCGCATCGCGGCGGCCCGTACCTTCCCGCCTGTGACCCAGCCCCCGAGTTGTTCCGGTTCATCGACGAGCGCGCCGCCGAAGCCCGACCCGACCGCTACGTGCCCGCTGGGGCGGAAATCTTCCAGAGCCACCCCTGGGGCGTCGCGCACGGCGCCGCGGGTATCCTCCACGCGTACCTGCGCGGCCGGCGCAGCCCACCCGAGGGGCTGGTCGATTACCTGCTCGCCGGCACGCGTTCGGCGCGTCAGCGAGGCACCAATCTTGCCGGGGGCGACAGCGGCATCGCCTGGGTGCTCTACGACGCCGGCAAGACCGGCGAAGCCACGGATCTGCTGCGGCAGTCGTCTTCGTTCGACGGCGAGCCGCATGGCTTGCACGATGGACGCGCCGGTTGGGGCCTGGCCCGGGTGAAGGCGTGGTACGAAACCGCCGACGGCGTCTTTCTGCGTGACGCCATCGGCGCCGGCGATGCCGTGCTGGCGGCGGCGATGGAGGACCCGGCGGGCTATCGCTGGCCCGCCGGTGGCAGGCAACCAGTAGGGCTGGCCTACGGAGCGTCCGGTATCGCGCTGTTCCTTCTCCATCTGCACCTTGTGACGGGCGAGCCGAAATACATCCGTGGCGCGCACGAGGCGCTGCGCTACGATTTCGCGCAGCGCCGCCTCAACCCCGACGGCGATCCCACGTGGCCCCTGCAGGTGGGACATGGCACGGTGACACCGTATCTTCGCTGCGGCACCGCGGGCGTCGTCGCCGTGGCGGCACGCATGCTCGCGGTCACCGGCGACGTGCGTTACCGCGACATGGTGATGGCCGCCGACGCCGATCTGTTTCGTCCTCACGCGATCAGCCCCGGCCGCTTCGACGGGCTGGCCGGCATCGGCGAGGTGCTGCTCGACCTGGCCGTTTACCTCCCGGACCGCGCGTCGATCTACCGCCGCGAGGCGCACCGGGTCGCCAGCGGCATCGAGCCGTTCCTCGTGCGCCGTCCGGGTGGCCTCGCGGTGCCCGGTGCCGAACTGGTTCGACTGAGCTGCGACTTCGCCACGGGAAGCGCCGGGGTGGCGGCGTTCTTCGACCGCCTCTGGCGAGGCGGGGCGGCGTCGTTCATGCTCGACGAGCACATGCCATCCGTGGCGTATGCGTCGATCGCGGCCGCCTAGAGCCGGTACTTCGCCTCCACCAGGTAGGTGCGCGACGGATAGGGGTAATAGACGTAGTACCGGCGGTCGGTGAGGTTATCCACGCCGACGCCTAGCTCCACGTGGTCGGTCGCACGCCACGTCACCTTGGCGTCGAACGTGAGGAACGCGCTGGCCCCGCCGAACGTGTCCGGATCGATGTCGCTGTGGTCCAGCGTGTTGTACTGGCGGCCTGAATACCGGCCCGCCAGCGTGACCGTGGTGCGCGGGTCGGCGTGCCAGGTGGCCACGACGTTCGCCCGCCAGCGGGGGATGCGATAGAACTGCTTGCCCACCGAGGCCGGATTACGCGGATTGCGCACCGTCGTCGCCTGCGTATAGGCCGCGTTCGCCGTGAGGTCGAGCCACGACCACACCACGCCCGTGCCGTCGTAGCTCGCCTCGGCGCCACGGGTCCGGACCAGCGACACGTTCTGCACGTTGGTGACGTTGGGGAACACCGTGGTGTCGGTCTGGCTGAACAACGTGTTGCGCGTGTCGCTCCGGTAGACCGTGAAGCGGGCAACCCCGTTGTCCCGGTACCACTCCGCCGACAGCTCGCGGGACAGGTCGTTTTCCGGCTTCAGGTTCGGGTCGTTGTTGATGAACGCGATACCGTTGAAGCTGCCCTGGAACAGCTCGTTCACCGTGGGGAAGCGATAGGCGCGGGCGCCGGAGAGGCGCAAAAGCAAGGCATCGCTGGCCGCGTACGTGAGCGACAGCTTCGGCGAGGTGTGTGACTCCTTGCGTGGTGCGTAGGCGGTGCTCGCGCTGGCCGTGGCGCGTCCGCCCCCGAACGCCCGCCATTGCTCATAACGCGCGCCGGCCGTCAGGCGCCAGCGTTCGTCCAGTTGCCAGGCATCCTGCACGTACAACGCCTGCGTCTGTGTGCTGCCGCCATTGCCCGATGTGAAGGCGGTCGAGGGGCCGTTGCGCCAGTCGGGGAGAACGAAACTGGCGTTGCGCAGGCGATAGCCGTCGAAGTGATATCCGACGCTGACCACGTGCGTATTCGCGTCGAGCGTGTCCGGCGTGTGGCTGGCGCGCAGGTCGAACGTGCGCCAGCGGCTACCGTCGCCCGCCGTGAGCAGGCCGGGGCCGTCGTCGCCGACCGCCGAAGCGACGCGGTCACGATTGCGGTCCATGTCGAAATACGACGCGTTGCCTTCGATGTTCCAGCCGCTCTGACGATGCGTGCCGAGCGAGGCGCCGTACAGGTAGTTGCGGCTTTGCCGCGTGCTCGGCGCGAAGAACGATGCCGGCAACACGTAGCGTGCGCCATCGATCGTCACCGGCCCGGTATAGACGGGACGACCGGACGCATCGCGCAGGAAGCTTTCGGTACGGTGAGTGAGGTCCTGGCTCCAGTAGCCCGCGGTCACGGCCGCGGTGAGGTCGGGCGTGACGTCGTAGGTCAGGCGCAGGTGCGCCTCGTCCTGGCTCGTCGCCTCCTGGCCTTCGGCATTGATCCCCAACACCTCGCGCGGCAGGCCATTGGCGCCCGTGTCGCCGATGGCGCCGCTCACGGCGACCCCGGCACCGGTGGCGGTCGCCCGGTTCTGCGTCGCATAGACCAGCGGTTGGCCGTTCGACTGAAGGTGCGACACGCCGAGCAGGAACGCGAACCGGCCGCTGCGGTCGCCGATCGTGGCGCTCTGCCGGCTGCCGCCGTAGTCGCGGTCCACACCGTAGGTGTCCACGTGCTGGGTAAAGCCCTGAACGTCGGCGGTGACTTCCAGTCGGTCGGGCATGCGGGTGGTCATCAGCACCGTGGCGCCGATGGCGTTGCCCGGGTAAAGCGCGGAATAGGCGCCGTAGAGCACCTCGACGCGGGCGAGGTTTTCGGGAAAGGCCATCGACCAGCGTGGGGGAGTGCCCCAGGTATTGCCGAGCAGGTTGGACAGCAGTTGGCCGTCGAGATAGACCAGGCCCCGCGCGCTCTGCTGGTTGCTGGTGCCGCGTACCGAGAACGTCGCGTTCTCGTCGCCGATGAAACGTTTGCGGATGCCAAAGGCGGGCAGATAGCGGAGCGCGTCCTCGGTGTTGACGACGTTGAGCCGGTCGAGCTTCTGGGCGGTGACGGTTTCCACCGCGGAGGGCATGTCGGGATCGACCGCGCTGTTCTGGCGGGTGGCGGACACGCGCACCTCGCGCAGGGTGGTGGGACGCGGCGGGTCGTCGGTGGCGTGCGCGGGCACGACGCCGGCGCCGATGGCGCAGGCGATGGCGCGCGCGAGGACGCGGCCGTCGGAAGGAAAAATGGGCATGGCAAGGGTTCCGTGTCGTTGTCGGATCGGGGCGGGCGATCGGGATCAGGCGACGGCGGGAGGCCCCTGCGACGGGGGGCGGGGGAACGCGAGCGTGACGAAGCCGGGCGTGACGGGGCGCACGTCCGGTGGCGGCGCGGCCACGCACGCCATGCGGTGCAGCGCCACCATGCCACCCAGCGAGGGCGTGCGGGCGAACAGCGTGCAGTAGCCGCAGGCGCCCTCGCCGTCGTCGTGGTGGCCGCCTTCGTGGCGATGGTGGTGCTCGTGCCCGGCGCTGACCTGCCCGCACAGGGCGGACAGTTCGGGGAACACGCACGATTGGGCCGTGCGCGATACGGTCGGCGCGAGCACGGCGACCCAGACGGCGAAAGCCGCCATCCAGCGCCACCAGCGATGTCCGGCCATACGACGCACGCACGCGTCCCCTTGCAACGACCCTGGACCAGGGTCCAGGGATGATGGCACGGCCGCGCGTCGACACGGTGCGACACGGTGTCGCGTGCCGCCTTCGGTCGCCCGTGTCGCACGGCGTCGTGAGCCGGCCTTCGCGTCGCGCGATATAGTCTGGCGACTTTGCCCACGGCATCGACCCATGCGCCTGCGTTCTCTTCTTCCGATCGTCCTGTGGTGCCTGCCGGCCGTGGCCTGCGCCGGCGATCTGGTGGTGTCGGCCGCGGCGAGCCTCACCGACGCCTTCCAGGCGGTCGGCACGGCCTACGAGGCGCGTCACCCGGGAACGCACGTGGTGTTCAACTTCGCCGCCTCCGACGTGCTGTTGCAGCAGATCGACAATGGTGCGCCGGTCGACGTCTTCGCGTCTGCCGACGAGAAGGCCATGGACCGTGCGGTCGCGGCGACGCTGGTGGACCCGCCCACCCGAAACGACTTCGCCAGCAACGCGCTGGTGCTGATCGTCCCGGCGGATAGCCGGTTGCCCATCGCCGGCCCCGCCGACCTGCGCGACGGCGCGGTCCGTCGCGTGGCCTTCGGCGACCCCGCCTCCGTGCCGGCCGGCCGATACACGCGCGCGGCGCTTGAGCGACTCGGCCTGTGGGACGTCGTTTCGGCCAAAAGCGTGCTCGCCGAGAACGTTCGCCAGGGGCTCGACTACGTGTCGCGGGGCGAGGTCGAGGCCGGCTTCGTCTTCGCCACCGACGCGACGATCGCGAAGGGCCGGGTGAAGGTGGTCGCGACCGTGCCGACGCCGGCCCCGATCCGTTATCCCCTGGCCGTGGTGAACGGCGCCGCCCACGGCGCCGAGGCCAGGGCCTTCGAAGCCTTCGTACTTTCCGCCGACGGCGCGGCCATCCTGCGCCGTTTCGGCTTCGGCCCGCCCCGGTAGCGCGTGGTCGATCTCTGGGCACCGCTGTTCCTGTCGCTGAAGGTCGCCGGTTGGGCCACGGCGATCAACCTCGTGCTGGGCGTGGCGGCTGGCTGGGGCCTGTCACGCTGGCGTTCGCCCGCGCGTGAACTGGTCGATTCGGTGCTGACGCTGCCGCTGGTGCTGCCGCCGACGGTGATGGGCTACTACCTGCTCGTGCTGCTGGGGCGGCACGGTGTCGTCGGCCGCTGGCTCGACGGGCTGGGTATCCACCTGGTGTTTACCTGGCAGGGCGCGGTGATCGCCTCCGCCCTGGCGGCGTTTCCGCTCGTGCAGAAAGCCGCGCGCGCCGCCTTCGAGGCGGTGGACCCGCAACTGGAAAGCGCGGCGCGCGTGCTGGGACTGACCGAGCCGGCCGTGTTTTTCCGGGTGTCGTTGCCGCTGGCCGCGCGCGGCATCACGTCGGGTGTCCTGTTGGCGTTCGCCCGCGCGATCGGCGAGTTCGGCGCGACGTTGATCGTCGCCGGTAACCTGCCCGGGCGCACGCAGACGTTGTCCACGGCGATCTACGCCGCGGTGCGTGCCGGCGACGACGCCGGCGCGGGCCTGCTCGTGGGGGTGACCTCGGCCACTTGCGTGGCCGCCCTCCTGCTGGCCGGCTGGCTGGCGCCTCCCCACGCGAAACGGCCGCGCCCATGAGCGTCGACGTCGCCATCCGCCTGTCCCTGGGCGACGCCGCGCGCCGCTTCGACCTCGACGTGGCGTTCGCCTCGTCGCACCGGCGCGTCGTGCTCTACGGCCCGTCCGGCGCCGGCAAGAGCCTCACCCTGCGCGCCATCGCCGGACTGCTCACCCCCGACGCGGGGCACGTGCGGATCGACGGACGCACCCTGTTCGACGCGCACACGCGAATCCCCGCGCGCGCGCGGGACGTCGGCTACGTCTTCCAGGATTACGCGCTCTTTCCGCACCTGACGGTGGCGCAGAACGTGGGCTTCGCCCTTGCGCGCGGCTGGGCGAACCCGGGCCGTCGCCATCGCGACGCACGCGTCGCGCACTGGCTGGCCGCCTTCGGGCTGGAGGGGGTGGCCGATCACTACCCACGCCAGGTCTCCGGCGGCCAACGCCAACGCGCGGCGCTGGCCCGGGCACTGATCGCCGAGCCCCGCATCGTGCTGCTCGACGAACCCTTCGCCGCGCTCGACCCGGCGCTGCGCGCACGCATGCGCGACGAACTGCGCACGCTCCAGGCCCGGCTCGACCTGCAACTGGTGGTGATCACGCACGATCCCGCCGACGTCGAGGCGCTCGAGGGCCACACCATCCAGATCCGTGACGGCCGCGTGACTTGTGGCGAAGGGGACCGCGGGGGATCATGCGCGCCTTCGATCCGTCACGAGTGAAGCGGTGAGCGCGACGCACGACAAACCGGCCGCTCGCGCCCTCGCGCGACGCGCAGCCAAATACGCCGTCACCCTGGCTTTCGTCGGCGGCGCGGTGTTTCTCCTGCACCGCTACATCGAGCGCATGGCGTGGCACGACGTGCGCGCGGCCATCGACCGCATTCCGCGTTGGCACGTGCTCGCGTCCATCGCCTCCACGCTGGTCAGCTGGGGCTGCCTGGCGACCTACGACGTGATGGCGGTCGAAACCGTGGTGCCCGGCAAGGTACCGATGAAGCTGAAGATCTTCTCCGGCATCACCACCCACGCCATCACCAACGCCCTCGGGTTCCACGCGATCACCGGCACGGCGGTGCGCTATCGCATGCTGTCGCGGGTGGGCGTGAGCGCGGCGGACGTCGCCCGTGTCGTCGGGTTGGTCGGTTTCGCCGTGGGCATGGGCTTTGCCACCACCATCTGCCTGGCGCTGATGCTCGAGCCCTCCATTGCGGACGGCTGGGGGCGATGGCTCGGCAGCGCCATGATCGTGCTGTTCGTGCTGCTGCTGCGCTGGCTCGCGGGCATGCACGACGAGTTGCGTGTGTGGAAGTTTTCCACGCCCGTCCCGTCCGCCCGTTCCGCCGCGACGCAGATGGCGCTCGGCGTGGTGGAGATGACCGGTGCCACCGCGGCGATGTATTTCCTCGTGCCGCCGGAGATCGCGGGAAGCTTCCTCGACTTCGCCCCGATCTACGTGGGCGCGATCATCGCGGGCATCATCAGCAACACGCCCGGCGGCATCGGCGCGTTCGAAGCCCTGACGCTGGCCGCGTTTCCCCAGGAGCAGCGCGCCCAGGTCCTCGCCGCGCTGCTCGCGTACCGGGTCATCTACGGGCTCGGCCCGGCGCTGGTGTCGTCCGTGGCGGTGGGTCTGTTCGAAATCCTCTGGCGACGCGGCAAGGCATGATCCGCCACGCCGTCGTCGCCGCCGCCTTGCTCCTGGGCGCCTGCGCCACCCACCACGCGCGTCGCACCGACGTGCTGTTCTGGAATCAGGCCGAGCGCGAAGCGGCGTTTCGCCAGATGCAAACCCATTACGCCAGCAACGTCGTGCGCCACGGCACGGCGCATCCGCTGCCGGCGGGGCGCCCGCTGCGGCCGCGTTTCGACGACGGCCGCTCGCTGGACGACTACATGCGAGCGCACCACGTGGCTGGCGTCATGGTGCTGCAGGACGGCCGGGTGCGGCTGGAGCGATACGGCCTGGGGGCCGGGCCCACGACGCGCTGGACGTCGTTCTCGGTGGCGAAGTCGTTCACGGCGACGCTGGTCGGCGCCGCGCTGCGCGACGGCAGCCTGCATGGCCTCGACGACAAGGTCACCCGTTATCTTCCCGAGCTCGCCGCGGGCGCCTACCGCGACGTGACCGTGCGTCAGTTGCTCACGATGACCTCGGGGGTGCGCTGGAACGAGGACTACACCGACCCGGGGTCTGACGTGGCACGCATGTACGAGGGCCCGCGACAGCCTGGGGTGCCGTTGCTGGTGACCTACATGGCCGCGCTCCCGCGCGAGTTCGCCCCGGGCGAGCGCTGGGTCTACAAGACCGGCGAAACCGACCTCGCGGGCATCCTCGTCACGCGCGCCACCGGCCGCCGCCTGGCCGACTACCTTTCCGAGAAAATATGGAAGCCCTACGGCATGGCGGCCGATGCCCTCTGGCTGAAAGACCCCGTCGACGGTACCGAAGCCGGGGGCTCCGGCGTATCGGCCACACTGGCGGACTACGCGCGCATGGGCCAGTTCCTGCTCGATGGCGGCATCGCCGCGGGCCATCCGGTGCTCGCGGACGGCTGGCTCGCCGACGCGACCCGGCGCAATGCGGATATCGGCGTGCCGGGGCGGGGTTATGGCTATCAGTGGTGGACGTACGACGACGGCTCGTACGCCGGCATCGGCATTTTCGGCCAGCTGCTGCACGTCGATCCGTCGCGTCACCTCGTGATCGTGCAGCTTGCCGCGTGGCCGGTAGCCACCGACGACGCGCAGGCCGCCGATCGCGCAGCCTTCGTCCGCGCCGTGCTGCGCGGCGCGCAGGAGTAGACTAGGCCTCCTCCCCCCGCCCCCCCGCACGACCATGTCCCTTTCCTGGAACGACCTCACCTGCACGCCTGACAAGGCCGCCATCGACGCGCTCGCCGAGGCCTGGCGCTGGCGCATCGGCGATGCCTTTACGCCGCTCGTCTTCACCGCCCTGGGCGACATGTTCTACGAGGCCGACGAAGGCGGCGTGTACTGGCTCAACACCGGCACGGCCGAGGTGGAGCGGGTTGCCGACGACATCGACGACTTCAACGCACGCCTGCGCGAGGACGTGGCGGAAGACTGGCTGCTGCCGCCGCTGGTCGAGGCCCTGATCGACGCCGGCAAGACCCGCGCCGACGGCGAGTGCTACACGTACGTGACGTTGCCGATCTTCGCCGAGGGCGAATACAGCGTGGAGAATCTGCACGCCGTCCCCGCCCGCGAGCATTTCGAGCTGACCGGCTCGATCCTGCATCAATTGCAGGACGTGCCCGACGGCACGACGGTCAACATCGACGTGACCCACTGAGCAAGGCGCGCCGCGCCTGCCCCCGAATTGCCCGAAGCGCAGCGGGCCTGTGTCAGAATCCCGTCACGGGGCTGACAGGGGATGCCCTCACTCTGTAGTTATGGGGACAGCCGTCGACTGAACCACCCGCCGTCGCCGCGGCGGGCGAGGTCGTCTGGCGGTCCCGGCCACTCGACACACAAGGATCGACAGGGACCATGGATCTGCTGCGCTTCATTCTCCTGTTGCCCGTGCGCCTCGTGCGCGGGTTGTTCTGGTTGCTGGGCCGGCTGCTGCGGCCGGTCGTCGGCGGCATGGCGTGGTCGGCACCCGCCTGGGTGCCGGCGACGGGGCGGGCGGCGCGGACCCATCCGCTGAAGTTCGCCGGCAGCGTGGCCGGCGTGCTTGTGCTGCTCGCCGCGGGCTGGTTCGGCTGGCACTGGTGGCAGAACCGGCCGCGTCCGGCCGAGCCAAACCGGATCACCTTCCAGGCGCCCGCGCCGGAGGTCACCGACTACACGCGTACGCCCGCGACCATCCACCCGCTGACGATCCGCTTCTCCGCTTCCGCCGCGCGGCTGGAGTCGCTGGGCAAGCCGGTTACCGACGGCATCGCGATGGACCCGAAGCTGGCCGGTCAGTGGACCTGGGAAAACGATCGCACGCTTACCTTCACGCCGGCCGCGGACTGGCCGGTCGGCCGTAAGATCGACATCCGTTTCGACACAGCCAAGGTGTTCGCGCCGCACGTGCTGATGGCCGACGACCACCTCACCGTTGCCACCGCGCCGTTCGCGGCCAAGCTGGTCAACGGCGAGTTCTACCAGGATCCGCAGGACCCCACGCGCAAGAAGACGATCATGCAGATCGGCTTCAACTACCCGGTGGACAGCGCGCAGTTCGAAAAGCGCGTCGCGCTCGACCTGCGCGACCACGATGAGAAGCACGGTTCGCCGCTGCGCTTCACCGTCACCTACGACGAACACCGGCTCAATGCCTTCATTCATTCGCAGCCGCTGCAACTTCCGCGCGACGACGGCGCGGTCGGCCTCAAGCTCGACGACGGCGTCGTCAGCAGCCGGGGCGGCGATGGCACCGAGACGGCGCTCGAGACCTCGGTGAAGGTGCCCGGCCTGTACAGCCTTGCGCTGGACGAGATGTCGGCGACCCTCGTGGACAATGAGCGCTACGAGCCCGAACAGGTCGTGGTGATGAACTTCAGCGGTGCCGTCAGCGACGCCGACCTGGCCAGGCACGTGCACGCGTGGATCGTGCCGCCGGGCGACGAACACGACACGGTCGCGAACATCGGGGAGGCGGACCTGCGCCGCTTCGCGCCGGTGAAGCCCGTCATGGTACCCACCGCGAACGACTGGTCGGCCGCGCAGAGCTTCCGCTACCAGGCCAGGCCGGGCGAGCGGCTCTACGTGCGCGTGGACAAGGGCATCACCTCGTTCGGCGGCTACGTGATGGCGAAGCCTTTCGCCCAGGTCCTCACGGTGCCCGATTACCCGCGCCTGCTGCGCTTCATGGCCGACGGCTCGTTGTTGTCCCTCTCGGGCGACAAACGCATCTCGGTGGTCTCGCGCAACATGCCGGGCATGCGCATGGAAATCGGCCGCGTGCTGCCCGACCAGCTGCAGCACCTGGTGACGCTCAACAACGGCACCTACGCCAAGCCCGAGATGTACGGCCTCACGCCCGACCATATCGTGGACCGCTTCGTGAAGAAGGTGCCCTTCCCGGACGACGGTCCCGGCAAGGCGCACTACGAGGGCGTCGACCTGGGCCAGTACCTGGCCAGCGGCAAGCGAGGCGTCTTCCTGCTCAAGCTTTCCGGCTATGACCCCAAGGCCGAACGGGAGGCCCGCGAGCGTCGCGAGAAGGCGGCCCGCGAAGCCGCCGCGCGTGAGGCGGGCGGCGATCCCGATGCCGCCGCGGCGGCCGCGGCCAACCGCGACGACGACACCGGCTACGTACCTTACGACTATCCGAAAGACGAGCGCCTGGTCGTCATCACGGACCTGGGCGTGATCGCCAAGCGCTCCGCCGACGGCAGCCAGGACATCTTCGTGCAGTCGATCCGCACGGGCTCGCCGGTCGGCGGCGCCTCGGTGTCGGTGATCGCCAAGAACGGCAGCACGCTCTTCACCCAGGCCACGGGCGCGGACGGCCGCGCACACTTCGCTGACCTGAAGGGCTTCACGCGCGAGAAGGCGCCCGCGATGTACGTGGTGCGCCAGGGCGAGGATCTCTCCTTCCTCCCGGTGGGCGCCTACGACCGCACGCTGGATTTCTCGCGCTTTGATATCGGCGGCGAACCGAATGCGCACAGCCAGGGCCAGCTGTCGGCTTATCTCTTTTCCGATCGCGGCATCTACCGGCCCGGCGACCTCTTCCACATCGGCATGATCGTGCGTGCGAACAGCTGGACGCGCAGCGTCGCCGGCATGCCGTTGATCGCCGAGGTGGTGGATCCCCGCGGCACCGCCGTGAGCCAGCGCCCGGTCGCGATGGACGCCGCCGGTTTCGCCGAGACGGACTACACCACCGCCGAGACCGCGCCTACCGGCAACTGGACCGTCAACCTCTACATCGCCCGCGACGGCAAGCCGTATTCGCAGATCGGCAGCACCACCGTGCAGGTGAAGGAGTTCCAGCCCGACCGCATGAAGGTGTCGGCGCACCTGTCCACCGCGGTGGCCGAGGGCTGGGTGAAGCCGGCCGATCTGAAGGCCCTGGTCGATGCGCAGAACCTTTTCGGTACGCCCGCCGCCGACCGGCGCGTGGAAGGCGCATTGACCTTGCGTCCGGCCTTCCCGTCGTTCGCGAGCTATCCCGATTACCACTTCTACGACGTGCGTCGCGCGAAGGAAGGGTTCGAGGAAAAACTCGCCGACGCCAAGACCGACGACAAGGGGCATGCCGAGTTCAGGCTCGACCTGTCCAAGTACGCCGACGCCACCTACCAGCTGTATTTCCTCGCCAAGGTCTACGAGGCCGACGGCGGGCGCAGCGTGGCGGCCGCGACCCAGGGCATGGTCTCGTCCAACGACTGGCTCGTCGGCTACAAGGTTGCGGACACCCTCGACTACGTGAGCCGCGACGCGGTGCGCAAGGTCAACCTGGTGGCGATCGACCCCTCGGCCAAGCGCATCGACCTGGGCGACCTCAAGCAGGCCATCGTCGAGACGCGCTACGTGTCGGTGCTCACCAAGCAGGATTCGGGCGTCTACAAGTACGAATCCAAGGCGCGCGAGACCACGCTGTCGGAAACGCCGCTGCGCATCCCGGCGGCAGGCCTTGACGTGACCCTCCCCACGGACAAGCCGGGCAACTTCGCCCTCGTGGTCAAGACCGCCGACGGCAAGGAGGTCAACCGCGTGGCCTGGTCCGTCGCGGGCGACGGCAACGTGTCGCGCTCGCTGGATCGCAACGCCGAACTGCAGCTCTCGCTCTCGAAGAAGGATTACGCACCGGGCGAGACGGTGGACGTGGCGATCCGCGCGCCCTACGCGGGTAGCGGCCTCATCACCATCGAGCGCGACAAGGTCTACGCGCACGCCTGGTTCCATGCCGACACCACCAGTTCGGTGCAGCACATCAGCGTGCCCGCCGACTTCGAGGGCAACGGCTACATCAACGTGCAGTACGTGCGCGATCCGTCGTCCGACGAGATTTTCATGAGCCCGCTCTCGTTCGGCGTGGTGCCGTTCTCGGTGAACATGGACGCACGGCGCAACGCGATCGCCGTGGCGTCGCCCGCGCTGGTCAAGCCCGGCGAAACGATCACCTTCCACGTCACCTCGCCGGCGCCGACCCGCGCCGTGGTGTTCGCGGTGGACGAGGGCATCCTCCAGGTGGCGCGCTACAAACTGGGCGATCCGCTGCAGTATTTCTTCCGCAAGCGGATGCTCGAGGTGTCCACCTCGCAGATCCTCGATCTGATCATCCCGGACTTCCAGAAGCTGATGGCGATGGCGGCACCCGGCGGCGACGCCGACGGCGCGATCGGGCGGCAGCTCAATCCGTTCCGGCGCAAGCGCGACAAGCCGGTGGCCTACTGGTCGGGCATCGTCGACGTGGACGGCTCCCGTGACCTGACCTACACCGTGCCCGACTACTTCAACGGCAAGCTCCGCGTGATGGCGGTCAGCGTCTCGCCGGACACGATCGGCACCTTCGAAGGTGCCACCACGGTGCGCGGCGATTTCGTCCTCTCGCCGAATGTGCCGACCACGCTCGCGCCGGGCGACGAGGCCGAGGTGAGCGTGGGCGTGGCCAACAACCTGACCGGCCTCGGCGGCAAGACGGTACCGGTGGCGGTAAAGCTCGCCACTGGCCCGCAACTGCAGGTGGTGGGCGACGCGTCGCGCACCCTCGACCTGGGCGAGATGCGCGAAGGCGTGGCGGTGTTCCGCGTGCGCGCTACCGATCGCCTCGGTTCGGGACACCTGGCCTTCAGCGCGAGCGCGAACGGCAAATCCGCGAAGCAGGGCATCGACCTGTCGGTGCGCCCGGCCTCGCCGATGCGTACCGAGTTGTCGTTCGGACGCGTCGACGCCCACTCGCGCGGCGACGTCACGAACCTGCGCGACCTGCATGACGAATACGCGCGCCGCGACGCCGCGTTCTCGACCGTGCCGGTGGTGCTGGCGCGCGGCCTGGCGGCCTACCTGGTGGACTTCCCGCACTACTGCACCGAACAGGTGATCAGCGCGGCAATGCCGGCGCTCATCCTCGGCCAGCGTCCGGAGTTCGGCGACGTGAAGCCGGCCCACATGATCGGCGACGATACCCCGCCGGCCGATCCGGTGGCGGCGTTGTTCGACGTGCTGCACGCGCGACAGAACGGCCAGGGCGGTTTCGGCCTGTGGACGGCTACGCCGGATACCAACGTCTTCGCGACGAACTACGCGGTGCACTATCTGCTGGAAGCCGCGGATCGCGGCGTGGCCGTACCGCGCGACATGCTCGCCTCGGCCGACAATGCGCTCAAGCAGGTCGCCGCCGACGATAGCGACGATTCGCTGTTCGGCATGCGCCAGCGCGCGTACGCCATCTACCTGCTGACCCGCCAGGGCAACGTCACCACCAACGACCTGGCCTCGTTGCAGCGCCGCCTGCAGGAGGCCCATGCGAAGGCGTGGAAGACCGACCTCGCCGCGGCGTGGCTGGCGGCGTCTTATCAGTTGCTGCACCAGGATCGCCTCGCCGCGCAGCTGATGGCGGGACCCCGCCAGGGGCTCGTGGACAAGGCCGCCCGCGACACGCCTTACGTGTACGAGGGCTACTACGACGACACGATCCGCGACGCCTCCGTGCTTTACCTGCTGGCGAAGCACTTTCCCGAGCAGGCCCACGCGCTGCCGCCGGACATCGTCGACCGGCTCGTGCGTCCGCTCGGGGCGGGCCACTACAACACGCTGTCCTCCGGCATGATCATCCTCGCGCTCGATGCCTGGGCGAAGGACACCGGCGGCGACGTGGGCAAGCTGTCGATCGGTGCCGTCACCGCCGACGGCAAGGTGACCCCGGTCGGCGCGGTCAAGGGCTCGCTGGTGGATGCGTCCTGGAAGCCCGGCACGCAGCGGCTGCGCCTGGTTAACGATGCGGACGTGGCGGCATGGTATGCCGTCAGCCAGTCCGGGTTCGACCGCAAACCTCCCACCACCGTGCGCAAGGACGGCCTGGAGATTTCCCGCACCTACACCGACACCAAGGGCAAGGCCATCGACAGCGTGGCCGCTGGCGAGGAAATCGACGTGCACCTGCGCATCCGGTCGACGCGGGATCAACCGATCGACGATGTCGCCATCGTCGACCTGTTGCCGGGTGGCTTCGAGCCCGTGCTCGACACGGCGCCACCGGCCGACGCCGCACCGGCGGCGAACGCCGGCGCGGATGAGGCATCGGCCGACGAACCCACGGAAGGCGAGAGCGAGGACGCCGACGCGGCGAACGGCGAGAGTGGCGAGGACGCGACGGACGACACGCCCGCCTGGCGTTCGCCGATCGGCAACCCCGAGTCCAGCTGGAAACCGGATTACGCCGATGTCCGCGAGGATCGCGTGGTGGTTTACGGCGTCGCGGGCACCGACTTGCAGGAGTTCGTCTATCGGATCAAGGCCACCAACGCGGGCACGTTCGCCATCCCGCCGGTCTACGCCGAGTCGCTTTACGACCGTAGCGCGCAGGCGATGGCGCCGGGCGCGGGCGTGCTGAAGGTGGAGCGCAAGCCCTGACGCGCCTCCCCGGATCCATTCCCGACCCGCGGGGGGGGGGAATGGATCCGGGGCGAGGCCGCGCCGACGTACGCCGATGAATCGACTGTTCCGCCGACACTGGCACAACCTCGTGGTGGCCCTGCTCCTGGTCGCGGCGTCGCTCGCCGGGATGCGCCTGTGGCCACATGATCCCCTGCGCGCGTGGTTTCCTTCGTCCACCGCCGTCTACGACGCCGACGGTCGCCTGCTGCGGCTCACCCTGGCCAGCGACGACCGCTATCGACTGTGGGTACCGTTGGAGGCGATGTCGCCCGCCTTCGTCGACGCGGTGCTGCTGCACGAAGACCGCTGGTTCCGCTGGCATCCGGGCGTCTCCGCCTGGGGCCTGCTGCGTGGCGCCTGGGTGACCTACGTGCGCCATGGCAGTCCGCAGGGCGGATCGACCCTGACCATGCAGCTCGCGCGCCTTATCTGGCGCCTCGACACGCGCAGTCCGGGCGGCAAGCTGGTGCAGGTGATGCGGGCGATGCAACTGGAGTTGCGCTATTCCAAGCACGACATCCTCGAGGCCTATCTCAACGCCGCGCCGTACGGTCGCAACGTGGAAGGCGTGGGCGCGGCGAGCCTCGCCTACTTCGGCAAGTCGCCCTCGCGGCTGAGCCTGCCCGAGGCGTTGACGCTGGCGGTCATCCCGCAGGAGCCCGCGCGCGGCGTGCCGGGACGCGCCGACGGTGGCACCGTGATCGCGGCCAACCTCAAGGCGTCGCGCGACCGTCTCTTCACCCGCTGGGTGCGCGAGCACCCCGCCGATGCGTCGGCCCAGCCGCTGTTCGACCTGCCGTTGCGGCTGCGCGCGCTGTCGCGCCTGCCCTTCGAGGCGCCGCACTTCGTCGAGCAGGTGCTCGCCGAACGCCGCCTCGACGGCGGCGACGACATGCGCGTGACGACCACGCTCGACCTCGGCCTGCAACACAGCCTCGAACGTCAGGTGCGGCAGTACATCGCGCACGCGGGCGATCGCGGCATACGCAATGCCGCGGCGCTGCTCATCGACACGCGGGACATGGGGGTCAAGGCGATGGTCGGCTCGGCCGACTATTTCGACCCCGCGATCTTCGGACAGGTGAACGGCACCCTGGCCAAGCGCTCGCCCGGTTCGACGCTCAAGCCCTTCATCTACGCGCTCGGTTTCGACCAGGGCCTGTTGCATCCTGAAACGGTGTTGCGCGACGTGCCCAGCGCGTTCGGCCCGTATACACCCGAAAACTTCGACGGGCATTTCCTCGGACCGGTCACCGCCACGCAGGCGCTCGTGCGCAGCCGCAATATCCCCGCGGTGCAGATCGCGTCGCGCCTGGGCCATCCGACGCTTTACGAGTTCCTCCGCGACGCGGGTATCTCGCGCCTGGCAAGCGAGCAGCATTACGGTCTCGCGCTCGTGCTGGGCGGCGGCGAAGTCACCATGCAGGAGCTGGGCGGCCTCTACGCGATGCTCGCCAACCGGGGCGAACTGCGCCCATTGCGCCTGCTGGCCGACGCGCCGCGCACCCGGGGCACGCGCCTGCTGAGCGAAGAGGCCAGTTTCATGGTGATGGACATGCTGCGGCAGAACCCGCGCCCGGACGACGCCGTGGCCGCCCAGCCATCGCGGTTGCCGCTGTACTGGAAGACCGGCACCTCGTGGAGCTTCCGCGACGCGTGGACGGCGGGCAGCTTCGGCCCCTACGTGCTCGTGGTCTGGGTGGGCAATTTCGACGGCTCGGGCAATCCTGCCTTCATCGGCGTGGAGGCGGCGGCACCGCTGTTCTTCCGCATCGCCGACGCGCTGCGCGCCGAGCGGCCCGGCCTGGCCGAGCCGGTCCGGCGCAATCCGCCCAACCTGCGCCGGGTGCCGATCTGCCTCGCGAGCGGCGACCTGCCGAACGCCTGGTGCCCACAGGTGGGCAGCACCTGGTTCATCCCCGGCAAGTCGCCCATCCGCGTCAGCACCGTGCATCGGCCCGTCGTGATCGACACCCGTACGGGCAAGCCCGCGTGTCCGCCGTACGATCCGGCGCACACGCGCACCGACGTCTACGAATACTGGCCGTCGGACCTCGCCCGCGTGTTCGCCCAGGCGGGCATGCCACGCCGTCCGCCCCCGCCCTTGCCGGATTGCCAGGGTGGCGGCCAGCCGCCTGGCGACCCGCCCGCCATCACCTCGCCCCTCAGAGGCAGCACCTACCAGATCCGCGTGTCGCGCTTGGGCCACGAGAGCGTGGCGTTCTCGGCCACCACCGACGCCAGCGCCCACGCGCTTTACTGGTTCGTCGACGACGCCTATCTGGGCAGCGTGCCGCCCGGGCAGCCGCTGATGTGGGCGCCCGAGCGCAGCGGCCGGTTCCTGGTGCGCGTGGTGGACGACCAGGGCCGCAGCGACACGCGCGAATGGCGCGTTGGGGTTGTCGAGTGACGCAAGCGCTGCGCGTTTCCGGCAACGGTCATTCAGGGCCGGCGAGGGTTCGACGATAAAGACGACGAAACCTTCACGGGGAACCTGCCATGCGAAACGCATTCGTCGACGGCATTCGTCATTTCATCGCCCTCGCCTCCGGTGACGTGCGCGGCAAGCTGGACGCCATCAACCGCACGCAGGCCGTGATCGAGTTCGGACTGGACGGCACGATCGTCGCGGCCAACCAGAATTTCCTTCAGGCCATGGGATACGCCGAGGCCGACGTCATTGGCCAGCACCACCGCATGTTCGTCGAGCCCGGGGAGGCGCAGTCGCCTGCTTATGCCGCGTTCTGGGAGCGCCTTCGCACGGGCGAGCCCGACGTGGGTCTGTATCGTCGCCGCGGGTCGGGCGGTCGCGAAGTGTGGATCCAGGCCAGCTACAACCCGGTGATCGACCGCCGCGGCCGTCCGGTCAAGGTGGTGAAGTTCGCCACCGACGTGACTCGCCAGCGCCTGCAGAGCGCCGACATGGAAGGCCGCCTGGCCGCGATCGACAAGGCCCAGGCCGTGATCAGCTTCTCCCTCGACGGCACCATCCTCGAAGCGAACGACAACTTCCTGGCCACGATGGGGTACGCCCGCGACGAGGTCGTCGGGCGGCACCACAGCCTGTTCGTCGACCCCGCCGATCGCGAGAGCGACGATTACCGCCGGTTCTGGGCCAAGCTCGGACGGGGCGAATACGACGCGGCGCTTTACCGGCGCCGTGACCGTTACGGGCGCGAGGTGTGGATCCAGGGCACGTATAACCCGATCTTCGACATGGCCGGTCGTCCGTTCAAGGTGGTCAAGTACGCCACCGACGTCACCGCCCAGACCCGCGCCACGCGCACCCTGCACCGCTCCCTGGCCGAACTGGCCGACACGGTGCCGGCGATCGCCGAGCAGGCGCGCGTCACCAACGCCCTTGCCACCGAAGCCCGCCGTTCGGCCACCGAAGGCAGTGCCCTCGTGGAGGCGGTGATCGCCACGATGTCGGCCATCCAGGACGGGGCCCGGGACATCGCCGACATCGTGGGACTGATCGATACCATCGCCTTCCAGACCAACATCCTCGCCCTCAACGCCTCGATCGAGGCGGCGCACTCCGGCGGCCACGGGCGCGGATTCGCCGTGGTCGCGCAGGAAGTGCGCACGCTGTCGCAGCGCAGTGCCGAATCGGCCAAGGACATCCACGCTCTGATCGAGCGCACGCTGGAGCGGGTGCGCGAAGGCAGCGACCGCAGCGAAGAGGCTGGCGACGCCATGCGCGCCATCCTCCGGTCGGTCTCGGCGCTGCTGGACCGGGTCTCCGACGTCGCCAGCGCCACGCATACCCAGGCCTCCGGCATCGACACCGTCCGCCGGGCCGTGGCCGAGCTCGCCTGACGGCAGGGGTGGTATCCGTTCGAAAGCGGGTAAGGTAGCCGCGCCCACGTTCCGGAGCGGCCGCCATGCCCAGCACGATCATTCCCTGCCTGCGTTACCGTCGCGCCGTCGAGGCCATCGATTTCCTCTGCAAGGCGTTCGGTTTCCAGGCCCATGCGGTGTTCCGCCATGCCCACGACGACAGCATTGTCGAACACGCCCAACTGACCTATGGCGGTGGCATGGTCATGCTCGGCTCCGTGCGCGAGGACACCCCCTTCGCGCGGCACATGGTGCAGCCCGATGAGGTGATGGGCCGCGAAACGCAGTGCGCGTGCGTGACGGTGACTGGCGACCTCCGCGCGCACTACGAACGGGCAAAAGCCGCGGGCGCGCTGATCGTCGAGGAGTACGCCGAAAAGCACCAGGGCGGCGCGGGCTACGCCGCGCGCGACCCGGAAGGCCACCTGTGGTACTTCGGCACGTACGATCCCTGGGCCGACGCCTGAGCGCCGTTCGCCCGGCCGCCACGGGCTCTGGTATATGACGGGCTCCCTGACCACGGAGCCCGCCATGTCCTCGTTCGCCACGTACCCCAGCCTCGTCGATCGCACGGTGCTCATCACCGGCGGCGCGAGCGGCATCGGCGAGTCGTTCGTCACCCACTTCGCCGACCAGGGCGCGAAGGTCGCCTTCCTCGACGTGGCGGATGAGGCGGGGCAGGCGCTGGCGACACGCCTGGCCGACCGGCGCCATGCGCCGATATGCCTGCGCTGCGACCTCGCCGACGTCGATGCGTTGCGCGAGGCCGTGACGCAGGTTCGTGCGCGGTTCGGACCGATCGGCGTGCTGGTCAACAACGCCGCCAACGATGTGCGCCACGCGATCGAAGACACCACCGTGGACGACTTCGACCGCAGTCTCGCCACCAACCTGCGCCACCAGTACTTCGCCACTCAGGCCGTGCTGCCCGACATGCGGCAGGCCCAGGCGGGCTCGATCATCTGCCTGGGCTCAACCGGCTGGATGAAGAAAAACGCCGGCTACCCGATGTATGCCACGGCCAAGGCCGCGGTCGTCGGTTTCGTCTACGGCATGGCTCGCGAGCTGGGACGCGAC
>CAJYHU010000315.1 GCA_913774655.1 uncultured Luteibacter sp.
CCGCCCCAACGAATGCGCGTGGCGTAGGGCGCATACTCGGGCAGGTCGCGCACTTGCCAGAAGGCCCAGGCCAGGCCCGGACGCAGGTCGTCCCACGGCCATCCCAGGGCCGACAGCATGCCTATCCCGGCCAGATAAGGGGCGACTCCCAATGCACCCAGGCCTCCAAGGCCCGCCCCGAGGTGCGTCCAACGCAGCGTCATTGCCGATTCCGAAAAGCGGTCCACACCGGAAGGTTGGCAGGCCGTGCCCGCCGTGGGATCGCGCTTCGTTGGAAATCAAGGCGTTCAGGCGCGTCGCCGTCGATTGGCGACCGATCGGCGGATGAGGGATTTCTCGATTAGCCGGGTGCGCGCGGATGACGCTCGCGTGCGTCGCCGGGATTCACGTCGTGGGCGCCGGCACCGATTGCCGCACCGCGCCTTGGCCCCCTGCGACCGCGGGTTAGAATTGACCGACCCCGTGGGGGTGCAGCCAGCCCATGAAGATGCCCAGCGCCACCATGGCGATGAGCAGCAGGGACAGGCCGATGCGACGGGTGAGCGCCCAGACGGTGCGCTTGCTCTGGCCCTTGTCGGTCATCATGAAGAACAGGGCCTGCCCAAGGTTGAACAGAACCACCAGCAGCAGGATCACCAGCGCGTATTTGTAGATGGTTTCCACGTGACCGTTCCGCCCCATTGCGACAATCCGAGTATAGCGGCGGCCCGCAGGCTCCTTGCATGAGCTTCATGCGCCGCCCGACGTGGTTCGCTGTCGCACTCACCGTGGTGGGCGTGCTGGTTTTCGTGCGCCTGGGCATGTGGCAGCTCGATCGCGCGGGCGAAAAGGAAGACCTGCTGCGACGCTATGCCGCGGCGGCCGCGGCCGGCGTGGAGACGTTCGGCGACATCCCGGAAACCCCGCCCGTCGACGCCTATCCCCGCCTGGCGCTGCATGGCCATTTCGTTCCCGATCATGCGTATCTGCTCGATGACCAGTCGCACGGCGGCCGCGTGGGTGTGCTGGTTTACGTCCCCTTCGCGCCGGCGCGCAGCGATCGCCTCGTGCTTGTCGGTCTGGGCTTCCTGCCGAAGGACGGCGGCGCCAACCCGCACCTGCCGCCGCTGCCCTCGGGCGAGACGACGGTGCGGGGGTTGTACGTGCCGCCGCCGGGCGTCGGGGTGCGCATGGGCGGCGATCGCCTGCCGGAACAGCGAGGCCCGGAAAAAACCATGGTGTACGTCGACCTCAAGGACATCGGCGCCGATCTCGGGCGCCTGGTGTACCCGCGCGTGCTTCTGCTCGACGCCGACCCCGGTTCGCTCTACGCGCGCGACTGGACGCCTGCGGTCATGCCGCCGGCACGCCACCGTGCCTACGCCTTCCGGTGGTTTACCTTCGCGCTCGCCGCGGTGGTGATCTTCTTCATCCTGCATCGCAAACGACGCCGACCGACGGACCGATGACCGATTCCCACGCCCACCCCTCCCGTCCCGGCCGCGGCCGGACCAAGCTCGTGCTGATCATGCTCGTGTTTCTCGCCCCCATCGTGGCGGCGGGCCTCCTCACGCTCAGCGACTGGCAACCCGAAGGCAAGGGCAACGGCCGTCCGATCGTGCCGCAGCGCAGCATGGCCGACGTGCGCATCGACGTCGATGGCCGGCCTTGGGCGTGGCGCGACAGCGAACCCCGGCTCACGCTGGTGGCCTTGCCGGGGCCCGGTTGCGCCGCGCGCTGCGTCGCCACGCTGGGGTTGATGCGTAACGCCCGCATCGTGCTCAATCGCAATGCCGATCGCCTGCGCCTGCTCTACCTGGGCGAGCCGCCGCGCGACGCGGCTGGCGTGATGGACGACTACGCGCGCGGCGACGACACCACCGGTGCATTCGCGTCGTTCCGCGCCGCCGAGCCCGATAGCGTGGCCGCCGTGCTGGTCGAATCCAACGGCACCGCCCTGGCGTGGTATCCGGCCGGCTTCGATCCCAACGGCCTGCGCAAAGACCTGCAGAAGGTGATCCGCTGATGTCTCCCCGTGCTCTGAAGACCTTGCGCACGCTCGCGCTGCTGGCGGCGATCTTCGCCTTTTGCATCGTGATGTTCGGCGCTTTCGTGCGGCTCTCCAACGCGGGCCTGTCGTGTCCCGACTGGCCCACCTGCTACGGCAAGGTCACCTGGCCGGGCCACGCGCAGGACATCGCGCAGGCCAACCAGGCCTTCCCCGATCGGCCTTACGAGACGCACAAGGCCTGGCGCGAGCAGGTGCACCGCTTCCTCGCGGGCGGCCTCGGCGTGATGGTGCTGGCGATCGCGCTGGTCAGCGCCTGGGGACGACGGGTCACGGTGGCCGGCATCGTCGCCGCGGCGGTGTTCGCCGCGGCCGGGGTGGTGCTTTACGTCCGTGGCGAGCACGTGGTGTCGTCGGTGTTGTCGGTGCTTGCGATCGCGTTGCCGCTGATCGCGGCATTCACGCTCGATCGCCCGGGCGCGTGGCGCGCGGGTGTGGCGGCGCTCGCGGTCATCATCTTCCAGGCCATGCTCGGCATGTGGACGGTCACCCTGCTGGTGAAGCCGATCGTGGTGACCGGCCACCTGCTCGGTGGCCTGGCCACGTTCGGGCTCCTGGCCTGGGCCGCGTTGCGCTGGTGGCGGGTCGGCACGCCCGACGATCGGTACGCCGCGCTGCGTGCGCCGGTGGTCGTTGGCATAGCCGTGCTGGTGTGCCAGATCACCCTCGGCGGCTGGACCAGTTCCAACTACGCGGCGCTGGCCTGCGGCACCGATTTTCCCAAGTGCCTCGGCCAGTGGTGGCCCGCCACGGATTTCCACGAGGGGTTCGTGCTCTGGCGTGGCGTGGGCGTGAACTACGAAGGCGGCGTACTCGACATGGCCGCGCGCAGCGCCATCCAGGTCGCCCACCGCATCGGCGCGCTGGTGACGTTCTGTTACCTGGCCTGGCTCTCCCACCGGCTGGCACGCCGTGGCCTGCGTCGCATCGGCATCGCCGTGGGCGCGGTGCTCGTGGTCCAGGTGCTGCTGGGCATCGGCAACGTTCACCTGGGCCTGCCCTTGCCGGTCGCCACGGCGCACAATGGCGTGGCCGCGCTGCTGCTGTTCACCCTGCTGGCCGCCCTGGCCCGCACCCAGCGGCTGCCCGCGACGAGAGAGACGCTTTGAACACCTTCCGCCAGTACCTCGAACTGACCAAGCCTCGCGTCGTCGCCCTGCTGGTGTTCTGCGCCGTCATCGGCATGTTCCTCGCCGTGGACGAGAACGGCCAGCGTCTCCTGCCGGGCTGGCACGCCGTGGTGTTCGGCACGCTCGGCATCTGGCTGGCGTCGGCCTCGGCGGCCGCCTACAACCACCTGATCGACCAGCGCATCGACCGGCTGATGGCGCGCACCTCGCATCGCCCGCTGGCCACCGGGCAACTCACGCCGATGCAGGTGTTCGTCTTCGCCACGACCCTGGGCGTGGTGGCGATGCTCGTGCTCGTGCTGCTGGTGAACGTGCTGACGGCGACGCTCACGTTTTTCTCGCTGATCGGCTACGCGGTGATCTACACCGCATTCCTCAAGCGCGCCACGCCGCAGAACATCGTCATCGGCGGCATCGCGGGCGCCGCGCCGCCCGTGCTCGGCTGGACCGCCGTCACCGGCTCGCTGCATCCTTACGCGCTGCAACTGCTGCTCATCATCTTCGTCTGGACGCCGCCGCATTTCTGGGCGCTGGCGATCTTCCGCGTCGACGACTACTCGCGCGCGCAGGTGCCGATGCTGCCGGTGACGCACGGCGTGCGCTACACGCGCTGGCACATCTTCTTCTACACCGTGCTGCTGTTCCTGGTGACGCTGCTGCCGTTCCTTACCGGCATGAGCGGGCTGATCTACCTGCTGGGCGCGGTGGTGCTCGGCGGCGGGTTCCTCTGGTACGCCGTGCGGCTGTTCAACCCGCCGGACGACTTCTTCGCCATGAAGGTGTTCAACTACTCCATCGTCTACCTGATGGTGTTGTTCGCATTCCTGCTTGCCGATCATTGGCTCGTGGAGCCGATGGTGCATCCGGCGATCCGTTTCGACCCGGTGGTGTGACCCGCCTGGTCTACAGCGCCGCGAGCAGCCAGCCCGCGACCGCGTCCGGATGCTCCAGCTGCAGGTGATGGCCGCCGTTCATGGGCGTGACCGTGATGTCCGCCACGCAGTCGATCCGCACCTGCAGTGCGTCCGGTTCGAGGTAGGGTGCGTGCGGCTGCGCGAGCAACAGCGATGTGGGCGCGGCCAGGCCCAGCAGCAGCGACATGACCTGCGTTTCCGCGAGCCTTATGGCCGTCGGCTTCGACAGGCGGGGATCGCTCCGCCAGCTGTAACCGCCGATCACCTCGCGCAGGCCGCGCTCGACGATGGGGC
Organism: uncultured Luteibacter sp.; assembly: GCA_913774655.1. Taxonomy (GTDB): domain Bacteria; phylum Pseudomonadota; class Gammaproteobacteria; order Xanthomonadales; family Rhodanobacteraceae; genus Luteibacter; species Luteibacter sahnii. The sequence goes on from CAJYHU010000315.1 coordinate 4,386, forward strand.
GGGCGAGGGCGGGGTCCAGTCCGCTGACCGTCGCACGCACGGCGGTCGCGTCGTCGACGCTGCCGAACACCCGCAGGGGGCGCTGGCCCGAGTGTCCCGTGGCCATGGCTTCGCGAAAGCGTTCAAGCGTGCGCGAACCATCGTCGCCCAAGGGGCCCAGCCCTTCGATCAAGGCGAGGTGTCGGACGCGCTCGGGCGCGGCGATGGCAAGCATCGTCGCCACGCCCGCGCCGAGGGAATGACCGAGCAGGTGGAAGCGCGGCAAGGCGAGCGCGTCGGCGGCGGCCAGCATGGCCCGCACGTAGTCGACATGCTGATACACCGCACCCGGTGGCAGGTGCTGCGAATGACCGTGGCCGGGCAGGTCGAGCGCGATGACGTGGAAGCGTTCCGCCAGTCGTGGCGCGATACGGGCGAAGCTCGCCGCGTTATCGAGCCAGCCATGGATCGCGAGCAGCGGCGGCGCGTCCGGTTGTCCCCACGCCAGTCCGGCCAGTTCGAGACCGGGGATAGCGACCCGCAGCTCACGCACCCTGGCTGGCCCGGCGGGCTCGTTCGCGTGCCGCGGCCAGGGCCGTGGCCGCGGCCGCGGCATCGTAGCCGGGCGAGAACTCCGGCCAGCCCTGCGTATGCCGCAACACCAGCGCCGCCAACGCGTCCACGTGCGATGCATCCGCGTTGAGGCAGGGGATATAGCGCATCGATTCGCCACCGGCCTCGCGGAAGAACTCCGCGTTCTGCATGGCGATTTCTTCGAGGGTTTCCAGGCAGTCCACCGCGAAGCCCGGGCTGATCGCATCCAGGCGCTTGACGCCGTCCCGGCCCAGCGCCTTGACCGTTTCGTCGGTGTAGGGGTGCAGCCAGCGCTCCCGGCCGACGCGCGACTGGAACGACATCGGCGCCTGTTCGTCCGTCAGGCCGAGCGCCTCGCGCAGGAGGCGCGCGGTGGCGTGGCACTGGCAGAAATACGGATCGCCTGCGCGCAGGTAGCGCTCGGGGATGCCGTGGAAACTCATGAGAAGTTTCTCACCGCGCCCGTGGCGGTCCCAGTGGGCGCGCACGCTCGCGGCCAGCGCGGCGATGTAGGCCGGATCGTCGTGGTAATCGTTGATCTGGCGCAGTTCCGGCGGCCAGCGCAGGCCCTTGACCGTATCGGCGACGGCATCGAAGACGCTGCCCGTGGACGTGGCCGAATACTGCGGGTAGAGCGGCAGCACCAGCAGGCGGCGCACGCCCTCGCGCTGCATGCGTGCGATCGTGTCGGCCACGGCGGGGCGGCCATAGCGCATCGCCAGCTCGACCCGGATAGGTCCGGCCCGGCGCTGCGCCAGCTCGGCCTGGAGCGCGGCGGCAAGGGCCTCGCTGCCCACGCGCAGGGGTGACCCCTGCTCGGTCCAGATGCGCGAGTAGGCGTGCGCCGAGCGCTTGGGCCGCACGCGCAGGATCACGCCATGGAGGATCGCTTTCCACAGCAGGCGCGGGTATTCGATCACCCGCGGGTCGCCGAGGAACTGCGCCAGATAGGGCCGTACGGCGGCGGCGGTGGGCGCCTCGGGTGTACCGAGGTTAACCAGCAGCACACCGGCGCGGGCGGGGATGTCGTGGGAATGACCGGCAAGGCCGGTATAGTTTGGCGTACCTGGCATCGGCGTCGGCTGTCGCGGGGATCGTCGCAGTCTGCCACAGGCCGACGCGACCAGGCTCGCGTTCGATCGCCGCAGCCGATGCCTTCCGCACCGATAGGAGCCTCCCCGATGTCCCCACGCTTCCACCGCCTGCTCGCCCTCGGCCTCCTCGCGTTCGTGCCCTCGATGGCCGCGCAGGCCGCCGATCCGCCGCTGGAGCAGGCGCGCAACGCCGTCCGGGTGCTCGACGAGATGATCAACGACGCGCCGGACAAGTCCATTCCCTCCGACCTGCTCAAGAAGGCCTACGCCATCGCTGTGATCCCGGGCATGGTGCGCGCCGGCTTCGTCTTCTCCGGCGGCAAGGGCGAAGGCCTGATCGCCATCAAGGGCCGCGACGGCACCTGGTCCAATCCCAACTTCATCTCCACCGCCTCGGCGGGCGTGGGTTTCCAGATCGGCATCCAGTCCAACGACGTGATCCTGGTGTTTCTCACCGATCGCGGCGTGAACAAGATCATCGACGGACAGTTCACCCTGGGCGCCGACGCGAGTGCCGCCGCCGGTCCGGTGGGCCGGTCGGTCTCCGCTGCCACCAACGGCAACATGAACGCGGAGATCTACACCTATTCGCGTTCCAAGGGCCTGTTCGCGGGCGTGGCGCTGCAGGGTGCCCGGATCAGCATCGACGACGATTCCAACGCCGCCGTCTACGGCTCGGACAAGACGCCACGTCGCATTTTCGAAGGCGGCGTGACGAACGTCCCGCCCGAAGTGATCAATTTCCGGGATAAACTGGAGGAGTACACTCAGAAGTGACGGCGCCCGGGGGGCGCCATCCGTCCTACCGGCCCCTTGGGGGCTTCCGAGGTTTTTCATGAGCATTACCCATATCGTCCTCCTGCTGCTCGTCGTCGTGCTGATCTTCGGCACGAAGAAGCTGCGTAACATCGGCTCGGACCTGGGCGGTGCCATGCGCGACTTCAAGAAGGGCCTGGATGGCGACGAAGAAGCCCGTCGCGAGGCCGAAAAGCTGCGCGCCGACCCGCCGCCGGCGGCGTCGGCGCAGGCCCAGCGCGAGAACGCCGAGCCGCACGACCGGACCCCGTGAT
>CAJYHU010000316.1 GCA_913774655.1 uncultured Luteibacter sp.
ACGTCACCACCATGCGGTCGAGTCCGGGCCCGGCGAAGGTCACGCAGGTCGGCTGGCGCGAGGGCAGGTCGATCACCGTATCGATGCGGCCGTCGGGCGCGTAGCGGACGACGCGCGAGGCACCCCATTCGGCGTTCCACAGGAAGCCGTCGGCATCGATGGTGGAACCGTCGGGCTCGTAGCCCTCGCGCAGCCGCGCGAAGACGCGGATGCGATCGACCTCACCGGTGGCCGTGTCGTAGTCGCAGGCCATGATCTCCGCGCTGGGCGAGTCGGTGAAATACATCGTGCCGCCGTCGGGGCTGAAGCAGATGCTGTTGGTGATGGCCGCCTTGGGCAACGCGAGGCGATCAAGCCGTCCATCGCGCGCATAGCGCCAGAACGACGCGGTCTTCTCCGGGCCGCGTTCGTTGAGCGTGCCGAAGATGAAATTGCCGCCGCGGTCGCAACGGCCGTCGTTCGCGCGCATGCCGATCAGATCCGGCTCGATGTCGGTGAGCACGTGCAGGGTACCGTCGGCCGTGTCCAGGCGCGCCACCTGTTTTTCCAGCGCAAGTACGAGCACGCCGGGGTCATGGGTGAGCGCGAAACAGCACGGGCGCGACGGCAGGCGATGCTCGCTCACCTGCCCCGTGGCGGGGTCGTAGGCGTAGAGCGTGGCGGTGGCGATGTCGGTCCAGCGGACCACTCCCTTGAGGTCGTCCCAGATCACGCCTTCGGCATGCGCCTGGCGGTGTTCGGAAAGAGGCTTGAAGTCGTTCATCAGCGGGCTTGCCTGCGGTTCTTGAGCTGGTCGACGAGCACGGCGATCAGGAGGATGGTGCCGCGCACGACGTATTGGTAGAAAGCATCGATGTTCATGAGGCTCATCGCATTCTGCACAGTGCCCATGATGAGGACGCCAACGATGACGCCGCTGATCGTCGCGCGGCCACCCATCAGGGATACCCCGCCGAGCACGCAGGCCGAGATCACGTTCAGCTCAAAGCCTTGGCCGGCGTTCGGCTGGCCGCTGGTCATGCGCGAGGCGAGGATGACACCGGCCAGCGCCGCCACGAGGCCCTGGATGAGGAAGATGGCGATACGCACGCGGTCCACCGCCACGCCGGCGAGCCGGGCCGCGTCCGGGTTGCCGCCGATGGCCAGCGTATTGCGTCCGTAGATCGTCTTGTTCAGCAGCACGCCGAACAACGCGAAACAGCCCAGCGTGATCCACACCGGAACGGACAGGCCGGCCACAGATGCGCTGCCGAGGGCGAAGAATGCCTCGTTGCTGACGCCTACCGCCTGGCCATGGGAACTGATGAAGGCCAGGCCACGGACGATCTCCATCGTCGCGAGCGTGGTGATCAGGGCGTTGATCCTGAGTTTGGCGATGACCGCCCCGTTGACGAGGCCGACGAGGGCGCCGGCCACGAGGGCGGCCAGCACGCCGACGACGACGCTGCCGGTGGCATTGGCGACGATGGCGCAGAACACGCCGGCGAACGCCACCGTGGAGCCCACGGAGAGGTCGAAGTCGCGGGATGCCAGGCAGAACATCATGGTGCACGCGACCATGCCGATCTGCGACACAGACAGCAGCAGGCCGGCCATGTTGTCCCACGAGAAGAAGTACTGCACCGTGGCGCTCAACACCACGAACAGCGCGACGAAGATGAGGATCAGGCTGTAGTCGTCCACCATCTGCCAGAGCATCGCGCGGCGTCGTGAGGCCGGTGAATCGGGCGTGGTGCCAAGGGCGGTGGCGCGGGTGTCGGTCATGGGGTTACCTGGCGGGCGGATGGGGCGGCCCCTTCGGGGAGGGCGGCGGCGAGGACGCGTTCCTCGCTCGCCTCGCCGCGGGCGAACTGGGCGACGATGCGCCCGCGTGACATCGCGATCACCCGATCGGACACCCCGAGCACTTCGGGCAGTTCGCTGGAGATCATCACCACGGCCACGCCGCGCGCGGCCAGTTCGTAGAGCACGGCGTAGATTTCGTTCTTCGCGCCGACATCAATACCGCGCGTGGGCTCATCGACGATGAGCACGCGCAGGTTTTTCTCGGCGAGCCAGCGCGAGAGCACGGCCTTTTGCTGGTTGCCGCCGGAGAGCAGGCGGATTTCCTGGCGCCGGTTCGGCGTGCGGATGCGCAGGCGTTCGATGTAGGTGTCGGCGGTGCGCGCTTCGACGCGGTCGTTGACGAACAGGCCCGCGACGAGGTGGTTGCGTCGCGCGCTGATGTTGATGTTCTCCGACACCGAGCGCACGCCGATGATGCCGTCCTCCTTGCGGTCTTCGGGACAGAACACCAGGCCGAGGCGGATCGCGTCGCGGATGTGCGTGGGCCGTACCGCCTTGCCATCGACGCTCACCTCGCCGGAAAGACGGCGGTCGGCGCCGTAGACGGCGCGCATCAACTCCGAGCGGCCCGCGCCGACCAGGCCGAAGAACCCCACGATCTCGCCCGCTCGCACCTGGAAACTGGCCGGCAGCGGCACGGCGCGGCTCGTCACGCCCTGCACCGACAGGCGCACGGGACCGTGCTCGCGTGGACGGTAACCCCAGATGTCGCCGATGTCGCGGCCGACCATGCGTTGCACCAGCGTCTCGCGCGACACGCCCTGGAGCGTGTCGAAATCGGCGACCTTGCGGCCGTCACGGAAAATGGTGGCCGCATCGCACAGCGCAAAGATCTCGTCGAGGCGGTGCGAGATGTAGATCATCGCCTTGCCCTGCGCCCGGAGGTCGCGGACCAGGCGGAAGAGCACCTCCGTCTCGCGATGGGAGAGCGAACTGGTGGGTTCGTCGAGGGCGAGGATCGTCGCGTCGCGCAGGATGGCCTTGACGATTTCCACCATCTGCCTTTGCCCGATCGACAGCTGCTTCAGCTTCGCCCGTGGATCGAGATCGACCCCCAGGGCATCCAGCCGGTCGCGCACGAAGGCCAGCGCGCGGCGGCGGTCGACCAGGCCCAGCCGCGTGGGCAGGCGCCCCAGCAGCAGGTTTTCCATCACCGACAGCTCCGGCACGTACTGGAGTTCCTGGTGGATCACCGCCACGCCGGCGGCGATGGCGTCGGCCGCGCCGCGAAACGCCACCGCCTGGCCGTCGATGGCCACCTCGCCGTCGTCGGGCACGTATTCGCCGCCGAGGATCTTCATCATCGTCGACTTGCCCGCGCCGTTCTCGCCCAGCAGGCCGTGCACGCTGCCGGCGCGCACGCTGAAGCCGACGTCGTCCAGCGCGCGCACGCCGGGGAAGCGCTTGCCGATATGACGAAATGCCAGGCGTGGCGCACTGTGCATCGTCAGAGCCCCATGTCCTTGCGCACCTGCGCGGCGTTGTCCCGGGTGATGAGCTGCCCGGTGGTCAGCGTGAGCGCCGGCGGCGCCTTGCCGTTCTTGATCCACTCGTACATGTTGATCGAGGTTTCGTACCCATGGCGCTTGGGACTGATCAGCACGCTGCCGAAGAAGCCGGTGGCCTCGGGCTTGGCGAATTCGTTCAGGGCGGACTGGCTGCCGCCGATGCCCACGCCGATCATGTCGCTGGCGCGGAAGCCGCGTCCTTCGGCGGCGCGCACGGCGCCCAGCACCGCCTCGTCGTTGAGGCCGAACGCGACCCAGTGCTTGTAGGTCGGGTTCTGGGTGATCGCGATGTTGGCCGCATTGAACGCGTTTTCCGTGTCGGTCTTGGCTTCCGGTGCGTTGACGATGTTTGCCTTCGGAAAGCCCGCGGCGGTCAGCGCGTCGACGGCGCCATCGGTGCGCTCCTTCGCCGTCGGCAGCTGGTCGTAGGCGATCCGCAGCGCGCCCGTGTCTTCGGGTTTCCAGCCGCGCTTCTTCATTTCATCGGCGATCGCCTGGCCGACCTGTTCGCCGATCTTGGTGGCCGAGATACCCATGTGCGGCACCGAGGCGAGGGGTTGCCCGGCGCCGTCGACCAGGCGGTCGTCCACCGTCATCAGCTTGAGTCCATCGGCTTTCGCCTTGGCGACGATCGAGGGGCCCAGCTTCACGTCGGGCGTGCAGATGATGAAGCCCTGCGCATGCTGGGATTTGAGATTGTCGATAGCGGTGAGCACCTGACCGCCGTCGGGCGCGCCGATCTTGACCAGGGTGAAGCCTTTCTCCTTCGCCGCCTGCTCGGCGTATTTCCATTCGTCCTGGAACCACGGCTCTTCGGGCTGCTTCACGACGAAACCGATCTTTACCTGATCGTTGGAACCCGACGAGCAGGCCGACAGCGCCAGCGCCAGGGCGAGGGCTTTCAGGCCCAGGGCGATCTTCATCTTCATGCGGAGCTCCTCGTATCGCGAAGGGAAGGGGACTAGTCGACCAGGCCGCGCCGGCGGGCGACCGCGATGGCGCCGTGGCCGGCCAGATCGCGCTGTTCGTCGTCATCGAGCACCGTGACGGTGCCGGAAAAGAAATCGTCGCCCTCCACGAGCCGGGCGATGGCATCGCGCAGCACCGGCTTGCCGCTGATGACAAAGCGCGTGCCCGGGCTCATGCGGATGGCGCTGGAGTTCTTCAGGGTGAGCAGGTCGGAGCCGAGCACGGCGCCGAGCAGGAAGTTGGCCCGGGCGTTGGCGTCATACACGGCGAACTGGTCGAGGATGCGCACGCTGAAGCAGGCCCGGCCCAAGCCGATCTTCTTTGACTCCGCCGCGCCGGCGAGCAGCATCTCGGGGTCGACGCGCCGGGCGAAGCCGTCCTTGAGCGAGCTGGCGAGACTGGTGTCGTGCGAGATCACGTGGAGCAGTTCGCCGGCCAGCGTGGTGACGCAGCCCTCGATGCGCTGGCGGGCGTCGAGGCTGACGAACTTCGAATGGGAGCCGGGCAGCACGATCACGGTGGGCTCGGCAATGCGAAGGCGCTCGACCAGGGCGAAGGATTCGGTCTCCTCGCCGCGCATCATGTCCATGGCCTCGCAGTTGTGCAGGCCGATGTGTTCCACGGCGTTACGCACGCCGGGTACGAACCAGAGCGGCTGGTGCCAGACATTTTCCACGAGCGTCTCGCGCATGGCCTTCGCGAGGTCGTCGATGCCGGCCGGGGCGGGAACGTGCGGAATCTCGCACAGGCCCATGTTCGAGGTGATCATGCCCGAGGCCAGCACGTGGCCGACGTCGCCACGCTCGAGGCCGGCGTCGGCGAGGGCCTGGACGATGGTGTCGCGCACGCCTTCTTCGAGCTTCTTCGTGTCGCCCGTGATGGCGGTGTCGCGCACCCCCACCTGGGCGGCCGCGCGGCCGACGACGCTGCCGTCGCGCCACACGCTGGCGCGGGTGTTCGTGGTGCCGGTGTCGATGGTGACGATGTTCATCGTGGATCCCGTGCGGAACGCGGTCGATTCTTGGCGGCGCCCGCGCGGACAGGCAAACTAGAATTTCTCCGGGCTTTCCCCAAATTTTTCTTGAAGACCTTGCGATGAAGCGCTCGCTCCCCCTGAATGCCGTGCGCGTATTCGAGCTTGCGGCGCAGCATCTGAGCTTCACCAAGGCGGGTGAAGAGCTGTCGCTGACCGCGGCGGCGGTCAGTGCGCAGGTCAAATCGCTCGAGGCCTACCTCGGCACGTCGCTCTGTGTGCGGAGCAACACCCGGCTCGCGCTGACGCCGGCGGGCGAACATTATTTTCCGCGCGTGCGCGACGCGTTTCGTGCGTTGCAGCACGCCACCGATCAGGTCACGGGGCAGCGCCCCCCCTCGCTGAGGGTGGCGGTGCCGCCCCCGTTCGGCACGAAATGGCTGGTACCGAGGTTGTTCCGCTTCCTCGCCAGGCATCCGGATGTTGCCGTCGAGGTGGTCACCGAGGGAGAGGACGCTGGCTGGGATCTCGCCATCGACGATCGCCTCGCCGAGGGCGCCACGCTTCTCGCGGTCAGTCGATACGTGCCCGTGTGCTCTCCCGCGCTCGCCGCGCGCATCGCGTCACCGGTCGACCTGGCCGGGCAACTGCTGTTGCATGAGCGCACCGGCCGACGCTCCGCGCCTTCCGCCAGTTGGGATCGCTGGTTCGAACTGGCCGGCGTGGACCCGGGACCGGTGTCCCGCGACATGGGCTTTGGCGACGCCACGATGATGTTGCAGGCGGCGATCGAGGGGCAGGGCGTCGCGCTCGCGCAGGAACTGCTCGTGGCCTACGATCTGGCCGCCGGGCGGCTGGCGGAGCCGTGCGAGGTGGCGGTGCCGCTGCAGCACACGTATTACCTGTCGGTGTCGCGCGAGGCATCGACCCGGGACGAAACGGCGCTGTTCCGGGCCTGGCTCGTGGCCGAACTGGGCGGCGAGCGGCCGGGCTGACCGATCAGCAGTCGCGGGCGGTCTTCCGCTTGCGCCACCACAGCACCCCGACCACGGCCAGGGCTGCCGCGATGGCCAGCCAGATGCCGGTCTGACCGCGGTGGATCCACATCGTCAGCCACTCGTGGTTATGGGCCCCGAAATAACCGAGGTAGACCCAGATCGGCACGCTGATCGCCGCGGCCATGCCATCGAGAAGGAGAAAACGGAAGAAACCCACCCGATGGGTGGCGCCCGCGGTGATGAATACCGCCGTGCGCATGCCCGGCAGAAAGCGGGCCACGAACATCAGGCGGTTGCCGTAGCGCTCGAATTTCTCCTGCACCTTGGCGTAGCGTTCGGGGGTGAGCAGGCGCGCGACCAGCCGCACGCGCATGATGCGCCCCCCGAAGTGGCGGCCGAGCAGGAACATGGTCGAATCGCCCACCAGCACGCCGGCCATGCCCACGCAGACCATGGTGTGCACGTCGCCGTAGCCCAGGCCGGTGATGATGCCGCCCGCGACGAGGGTGAGGTCCTCCGGCAGCGGGATGCCCGCGCCGCAGAGCATCAACGCGATGAACACGGCGATATAGCCGTTGTGTCCGAACACGTCGACGAGGTTGTTGAGGATATCCATCAGCGGGGCATCGATCCGGCCGGGGCCGATTCCATCGAAGAACGAGGATCGCATGATCCCACGGATCGCCGTCCACGCGAGGTGCGCTGCATCATCGGCCCTCCGCCGGTGCCGGTGCCGCGCGCGCGGCGAGCAGGGCGCGCAACTCGGCCACGCCCGCGCCGTCGAGCAGCCCGTCGCGGTGCTGGGCGATCAGATGCTCGAGGCGTTGTGACGCGGCCTGGCGTTCCATCTGGGTGAGTGCGTCGAAAAATTCCACGCGCTGCATGTCCGCTTCGCCGACCACCTCGGCCTGCATCAGCTTCTGCAACGAGGGGTATTCGGGTCGGTCCATGAAGGCTTCGACCAGTACGGCCGGGTTGATGCCCGGGCGGCTGCGCGCGATGTCGATGAGTTCGGCCAGCAGCGCCACGCCGGGCCGGTCCAGGCGCAGGAACGGATAGGGCGGCGCCACCTCGTCGGCCAGCGCGGGTTGGGCCAGGAGAAGGGTGATGGCGCTGCGCACCAGGCTGCGCTGGACATTGCCGGCCCGGGGCGGCGGCGTGGCGCGCCCGGTCGCCGCCTCGGCGTCGAGCACGGCCCGCGCGCCGGTGCGGCGTTGCAGTTCGTCCGCCATGAGATCGCGGAAGGCACCGTCGGGCAGCCGGGCGATCAGGGGGCGGGCCCGCTCGGCGAGCCGGGCGCGGCCATCGAGGCGGCTCACGTCGACGTCGCGGGCTAGTTCCTCGAAAAAGTATTCCGACAGGGGCATGGCGTCTTTCATGCGCTTCTCGATGCCCTCCTTGCCCTCCTTGCGGACCAGGGTGTCGGGATCTTCGCCGTCGGGGAGAAACAGGAAGTGGGCCTGGCGGCCGTCGCGCATGCGCGGCAGGATCGACTCCAGCGCGCGCCAGGCGGCCTGCCGGCCGGCGCGGTCGCCGTCGAAGCAGAAGTAGACGTCGGGTGCGGCGCGGAACAGTACCTCGGCGTGATCGGGCGTGGTCGCGGTGCCGAGGGTCGCCACCGCGATCGGCAGGCCAGCCTGGTGCAGGGCGATGACGTCCATGTACCCCTCGACCACCATGATCCGGGTGAGGTTGGCGTTGGCCTGTTTCACCTGCCACAGGGCGAACAGCTCCCGGCCCTTGTGGAAGAGCGCGGTTTCCGGCGAGTTGAGGTATTTCGGACCCTGGTCGGACGACAGCACGCGCCCGCCGAAGGCGATCACCCGCCCGCGCCGGTCGAGGATCGGAAACATCACCCGCTCGCGGAAACGGTCGTAGCGGTTGCCTTTTTCGTTGCTCGCGACCATGCCCGCGTCGTTGAGCAACTGCCGGCGACGGTCGGTGGTGCCCAGGGCCTTGAGCACGCCGTCGAAGCCCGCGGGCGCCCACCCCACGCGGAACCGTGCAAGGGTGTCCGCGTCGAGCCCGCGTCGTTTCACGTAGGCCCGGGCCTCGTCGCTGCCGCCCAGTTCGCGCTGGTAGAACGACGCGGCCTCATCGAGCAGGGTGTACAGGTCGCTGCGGTCTTCGCGCGGCTTGTCGTCGCGTCCGCCCTCGTAGGGCACCTTCAGGCCGACCGACTGGGCGAGTTCTTCGATGGCGTCGGGAAATTCCAGGCGATCGTAGTCCATGAGGAACTTGATCGCGCTGCCGTGGGCGCCGCAGCCGAAGCAGTGAAAGAATTGCTTTTGTGGGCTGACGTAGAAGGACGGCGAGCGCTCGTTGTGAAACGGGCAGCATGCCGTCCATTCGCGCCCCGCCTTCTTCAGGGGCACGCGCCGCTCGATCACGTCGACGATGTCGACGCGAGTGAGCAGTTCATCGATGAAGTTGTCGGGAATACGGCCGCGCATGGAACGCGTAGGATGCCATGCCTGCGCTTCCCGGCGCGATCAGAACGCCATCTTTAGGACGCCGACCACGGCGAGGATCGCGATGATGAACAGGATCAGGAAGATCGCGAAGCACACCTTGGCAACCGTCGCCGCCATGCCAGAGATGCGGCTGAAGCCCAGCGCACCGGTGACGAGCGCGATGAGACCGAAAATGATGGCGTACTTGAGCATGGGATTCTCCGATGGTGGCGCCGGAGGAACCGCTCCCCAGTCGCGGCGGCAGGATGCGTCCGTCGATGTGGGAGTGTCGTGAATGGCGGGATCGGGGCAGGGCCCTGGACACCGTCGCGACAAAAGGGGGAGGAGCCGACCGTGTCGGCGATCCGGCGGCAGCCGGCATGGGGCGGGCGACGCGGGCCTATCGCCCCATGGCGGGCACGGCCTCACTCGCCCGTTGCGGCCCGGAGGGTTCGCGGACACGGGCCCCCGCTCCCACCGGACCGAGGCGGACATCCACCTTCTGTCATAGGAGCCCCCCGGCGGGCGAGGCCCCCACGATCAGCCATCAGCCCAGCTTCGTCTTGACCTTGCCGGCCACAGCGCCCATGTCGGCGCGTCCGGCCGCTTTTTCCTTCACCAGGGCCACTACCTTGCCCATGTCGCGGGCGGAGGTGGCGCCGGTCTGGGCGATGGCGGCGGCGATGATGCCGTCGAGTTCGGCCTCGCTGAGCTTGGCCGGCAGGTAGCCGTCGATCACGCCCATCTCGTAGCGCTCAACGTCGGCCAGTTCCGTACGGCCGGCGTTGTCATATTGTTCGATCGAATCCCGGCGCTGCTTCTGCATCTTCTCGAGCACGGCGAGCACCTGGGCATCGTCCAGTTCGATCCGCTCGTCGACCTCGCGCTGCTTGATCGCCGCCTGCATGAGGCGGATCACGGCCAGGCGATCCTTTTCGCCGCCCTTCATGGCGGCCTTCATGTCTTCTGTGATCTTTGCCTTGAGCGTCATTGCTTTATCTCCGGGACGACGAAAAGCCGGCTTCACCTTTCGGCGAAGCCGGCTCGGGTTTCCGCCTGATCACGGCGGCAGCGGGCGAGCGCGCCAGCCGCGGGTCCATCGCCCGACCACGAGGGTCGGGGAGGGGATCAGTACATGCGGGTCCGGCGCGTCGTGTCGCGGGACAGACGGCGCAGGTGGCGCTTCACCGCAGCGGCGCGCTTGCGCTTACGCTCCTGGGTCGGCTTTTCGTAAAATTCGCGCTTGCGCGTTTCGGCCAGCACGCCAGCCTTTTCGCACGTACGCTTGAAGCGGCGGAGGGCAAGCTCAAACGGCTCGTTCTCGCGGACTTTAACGCTCGGCATGGAAACTCCACTTGATTAAACTGACCCGTGAACCCGGGTGAGCCGCGGATTATAACGTGATCGATTCGAAAATTTCAAAGCCCATCCTTGGCGTGGAAACCTCCTGCGACGAAACGGGGGTGGCCCTGCTGCGTTGGGATCCGGAAAAACCGGGGCGCGGCCTGCTGTCGCACGCGCTTTTCAGCCAGATCGCCCTGCACGCCGAGTACGGCGGCGTGGTGCCCGAACTGGCCAGCCGCGACCATGTGCGCAAGCTGTTGCCGCTGGTTCGCGAGGCCCTCAAGGAGGCCGGCCTCACGCCCGCCGACCTGGGCGGCGTGGCCTACACCGCCGGCCCCGGCCTTGTCGGCGCCCTGCTGGTGGGGGCGGCGGCGGCGCGGGCCATGGCCTGGGCGCTGGGTGTACCAGCCATCGGCGTGCACCACATGGAGGGCCACCTGCTGGCCCCGCTGCTCGAGGACGACCCGCCCGAGCCGCCGTTCGTGGCCCTGCTGGTGTCCGGCGGCCACTCGATGCTGGTGGAGGTGCGGGCGATCGGCGACTACCGCATCCTCGGCGACACGCTCGACGACGCCGCGGGCGAGGCCTTCGACAAGACGGCCAAGCTGATGGGCCTGCCGTATCCGGGCGGCCCGGCGCTGGCGAAACTCGCCGAGCAGGGCACGCCCGGCGCGTTCCGCTTCTCGCGGCCCATGGTCGACCGGCCCGGCCTGGACTTCAGCTTTTCCGGCCTGAAAACCCAGGTGCTGCTGGCCTGGCAGAACGCGGACAAGACCGAGCAGACCCGGGCCGACATCGCTCGCGGCTTCGAGGACGCCATCGTCGACACGCTGGCGATCAAATGCCGTCGCGCCCTTGAAGCGACCGGTACGAAACGTCTGGTGATCGCCGGCGGCGTGGGCGCCAACAAGCGGCTGCGCCAGCAACTGGCGGACGCCGCGTCGGCCAACGGCTTCAGGGTGTATTTCCCGCGCCTGCAGTTCTGTACCGACAACGGCGCGATGATTGCCCTGGCCGGCGCCATCCGCCTCGCGGCGGGGCAGGGCCAGGACCAGACGATCCAGGTGCACCCCCGCTGGAGCCTGGAAACCCTGCCCGCCGCCTGATCCCCGTGTCGCGATGCCCCGTGCGCGACCGCGCCGGGGCTTGCGCGGACGCGGCGCGTGGCCGACCCTGTTCCATTCCCTCCCACGCAAACGCCTCCCTATGGATATCGTCTTCATCGAAGACCTGCGCATCGACGCGGTCATCGGCATCTACGACTGGGAACGCCGCATCCGCCAGACGCTGTCGTTCGACCTCGAAATGGCCTTCGACAACCGCAAGCCGGCCTCGACCGACGCTATCGAAGACACGCTCAACTACAAATCGATTTCCAAGCGCCTCCAGGCCTACGTGGCAGCGTCGAGCTTCGGCCTGGTCGAGACCCTGGCCGAGCGCTGCGCGGAGATCGTGCGCGAGGAGTTCGGCGTCGCCTGGGTGCGGTTGAAGCTGTCCAAACCCGGTGCCGTGCGCGGTGCGAAGGCCGTGGGCGTGCGCATCGAGCGGGGCACCCGTCCGGCATGATCGACTTCACCGCACCGTTGACCACCGCCGAAGGGTTCATCGCTTCCCCCGAACTGCGCCGTGTCGCCCTCGTGGCGGGCCTGTTCCTGCTGGCGTGGCTGGTCGGGTTGATGGGGCGGCTGTTCCTGCATCGCGTGGTGCGCGTCGCCACGCGCCACACGACCTGGCGCTGGGACGATGCGCTCTACGAGCACGGTGCGTTCCGCTGGCTGGCACGCATGCTGCCGGCCATCGTCGTCTACTACGGCATCGACGCCTTGTTGGAGCCCGCCGACACCCTCGCCGTGCTCGTGCGCAACCTCGCCGTGTGCTGGATGATCGTCTGCGTGATCGGCTCGCTGGGGCGCGCGCTGGTCGCCTTCGAGTCGCTTTACAGCGCCACGCCGGCGGGCAAGCGTTCGATCAAGGGCGTGGTGCAGCTGTTGCAGCTGGCGCTGTGGATCGTCGCTTTCGTGCTGGTGATCACCAAGCTTACGCACCAGAGCATCGGCCTGCTGCTGTCGGGCATCGGCGCGATGTCGGCGGTGCTGCTGCTGGTGTTCAAGGACACCATCCTCGGGTTCGTCGCGGGTATCCAGCTGGGCACCAACGACATGCTGCGCGTGGGCGACTGGATCACCATGCCCACGGCGGGCGTAGACGGCGACGTCATCGACATCACGCTGCATACGGTGAAGGTGCGCAACTTCGACCGCACCATCGTCACCGTGCCCACCTGGAAGCTCATCGCCGAGTCGTTCCAGAACTGGCGCGGCATGTCCGAATCGGGAGGCCGGCGGATCAAGCGCGAGCTCTACGTCGACGCCGCCTGCGTGCGCTTTCTCGAGGACGAAGAAATCGAGCGCTTTGGCCGGATGTATCTCCTGAAGGATTACCTCGCGCGCAAGCGCGACGACATCCGTCGCTGGAACGACGCCCTCGGCGAGCCGGGCAAGCTGCCCGTCAATCGGCGGCGACAGACCAACATCGGGGCGTTTCGCGCCTACGCCGAGGCCTACATCACGGCGCACCCGGACGTGCACGACCGGATGACGCGCATGGTCCGCATGCGCGATCCCGGGGCGCAGGGCATCCCCCTGGAGGTCTACTGCTTCACCAACACCGTGGCCTGGCTCGACTACGAGCGCATCCAGGCCGACATTTTCGATCACCTCATCGCGATCCTGCCGGAGTTCGGCCTGCGCCCCTTCCAGCAGCCGTCGGGCGGTGACGTGCGCGATGCGCTGGTGCGCCTGCACGAGGAGAGGCACTGAATGGGCCGCGCCTACCTGAGCCTGGGTTCGAATATCGACGCCGCGCGCTGGCTCCCGGCGGCGGTGGCCGCCTTGCGCGAGCGCTTCGGCGCGCTCGACGTATCCCCCGTCTATCGCAGCGCCGCCGTCGGCTTCGAGGGTCCGGATTTCTTCAACCTCGCCGTGGGCCTGGACACCGAGCTCGGCCCGGACGCGCTCAACGATTGGTTGCACGCCCTGGAAGACCGCCACGGTCGCGTCCGCGGCGGCGACCGTTACGCCAGCCGCACGCTCGATGTCGACATCGTGCTCTACGACGACCTCGTGCGGCAGGGAGCGGGACACCTTGAGCTCCCACGCGGCGAACTGCGCCATGCCTTCGTGTTGCGGCCTATGGCGGACATCGCGCCCGACGTTCGCCATCCGGTGGACGGGCGCACCCTCGGCGAGCTGTGGGCGGCTTTCCCGGCGGATCGCGAGCCGCTCACGTTGGACCCGACCCTGGCGCTCTCGTAACGCATCGCCACGCCGCCGGATGGGCCGACCGGCTCTGGCGATGCCGGCGGCCGGGTGTTAAAACACCGCCACCATCACGAGGAGTTCAGGGGACATGGGCCGGTTCGAACGCAGCTGGGCGCTGATGAAGTCCAGCGCCAACATCCTCCGCCAGGACAAAGAGCTGATGCTCTTTCCGTTGCTGGCCGGGGCCTGCTCCTTGCTGATCATCGCCACCTTCGGCTGGCCGATCTTCGCCGCCATGCGGCACCATCGCGCGGCGTTCGAGGGCCATGCCCACGCCATGCCGCCGGTCGTCATGCTGCTGGCCTTCGCGTTCTACTTCGTGCAATACGCCGTGGTGATCTTCTTCAACACGGCGCTCGCCGCCGCGGCGATGATCCGCCTCGAGGGCGGCAACCCCACGCTGGGCGACGGCATGCGCGCGGCCTGGTCGAAGTTGCCGACGATCCTCGGCTACGCGTTGATTTCCGCCACCGTCGGCATGGTGCTCCGTGCGATCCAGGAACGCGTCGGCCTGATCGGGCGTCTCATCGCCGGCCTGCTCGGTGTCGGCTGGACCGTTGCCACCTTCCTCGTGGTGCCGGTGCTCGCCGCGCACGACATCGGGCCGGTCGACGCTATCAAGCGCAGCGCGTCGCTGCTGAAGGACACCTGGGGCGAGAACGTCATCGGCAACGCCGGCATCGGCCTGGTCGGGGGCATCCTCACCTTTTGTGTCGTGGCGGTGAGCCTCGTGTTGTTTGGCGCCGCCGCCTCGACCCAGTCGATCGCGCTGATGGTTTCCGTGGCCGTGGCCGGCATGATCGCGTTGGTCGCGCTCAGCCTCTTCCAGACCGCGATGCACGGCGTGTATTCGGCGGCGCTCTACCGCTTCGCCGCCTACGGCGACCCAGGCGAGGGCTTCGATCGTCGCCTGCTCGAATCGGCCTTCCGTTCCAGGCGCTGAGGCGAAGGGCGGTTCAGATCGCCAGCGTGCGGCCGCCGTCCACCCGAACGAGGTTGGCGGTGGTGTAGCGCGCATCGAGCAACAGCCAGCGCACCGCCTCCGCGACGTCGCCGGGCTCGCCCTTGCGGGCCAGCGGCGTCTTGGCGAGCAGGGCTGCGGCGTCCTCCGCCGACTTGCCCGACTCGGGCCACAGGATGGCGCCGGGCGCCACGGCATTGACCCGCACCTCGGGCGCGAGCTCGCGGGCGAGCGACTGCGTGAGCATCCACAGCGCGGCTTTCGCCATCGAGTAGATCGGGTGCTGCGCCAGCGGGCGCTCGGCGTAGATGTCCACGAGGTTGACGATGGCACCCTGGCTGGCCTTCAGCGCGGGCGCCGCCGCCTGCGCCAGGAAAAACGGCGCGCGGGCGTTCGCCGCGAAGAGATCGTCCCACTGCGCCGGGGTGGCGCTACCGATGGGCGTGGGGTAGAAGGCCGAGGCGTTGTTCACCAGCCCGTCGAGTCGGCCGAAGCGACGCAACACGGCGTCGACGAGGCCGGGCAGGGCGGTGTCGTCGTCGAGTGCGGCGGCGAACGTCGCGGCGGTGTCGGGCCGCGCCGCGTTGAGGTCGCCCGCGAGCGCGAGGGCGTCGGCCTGGGAGTGACGGTAATGGATCGCGACCGCGCAGCCCGCGGCGTGCAGGTGGCGCACGATGGCCTGGCCGACGCGGCGCGCGCCTCCGGTGACGAGGATGACGGGCGATGGATTCACGGGACGCTCCCTGGTCGTGGCGGCGTGAGCTTGCCCCAAAGCGGGGCGGGCGTCACGAACCGGCAGCTAGCGCGTGGGGACCGCGTAGCTGAGGGCGTCGTCGGTGTGTACCACGGCGCCGAACAGGTCGATGGCGGTCCGGGCCACCTGCTGGGTGTCGTAATACGCGTAGGCGCCTACGCCCATGGCGCCCACGACAGGCAACCAGCGCGAGATGCCCTTGCCCAGTGCCCGCTTGGACACGCTCAGCCCAATGCGGCCCGCGAGGCGCTGCACGACGCCGGTGGCGGCGGTGCGGAACACCAGGCGGTCGCCGACCCGGACGGCGACGTCGCGGAAGGCCTGCGCGGCCGTATGACGGAACAGGCACCACAGCATCTGTTCGCGGCCCAGGGTGGCCGTCTTGCCGTACGCCGCCGCGATGTCGCTGACCATCTGGCCCTGGATACGCCAGATGGCCACCAGTTCGGGCACGACGGTAAACCAGCCCAACGGACCGGGTGGCAGGGCCAGCGAGCCGGCAGTGAGCGCGGCCTTGTTCGCCGCGGCGTTGGCGATGCGGCGGCTGGTGTCGTCCGCATGACCGGTGACCGGCTCGGCGCTGGCGGGAATATGGCTGACGAAATCGAGAATGGCGGCGGCGATGACGTTCTCACCGCGCTCGCCGCCATGAACGGGGACGATCTCGCGGGAAGTCGGGGAGTCATCGGGTGTCGACATGGAGCGTTCCGTCGTGGAGTGAACGAAAGACATACCGCATCGTCCTTAACGCTTGCGTGAAAGCAACACGAAAGGTCGTCGTCACAGACTTGTTGTGAAACATTATAACATTTTACGAAAGGCCCCCGATGACTCCCGTCCGTCTTGCCCTCTGCATCGCCGTCGCGCTCGCCGCCGCTCCCGCCTTCGCCGACGACACGCCCCCGCAAAAAGCTACGAACCTCGGTGAGGTCGACGTCACGGCCCGCCTCGACGAAGCGCGCAACAGCCTTTCGCCGGATACCGGCAGCAGCCAGTACGTGATGGACCGGCAGACCATCCAGGCGCTGCCGCTGGGTGATGCCACCCCGCTCAACCAGGTGATCCTGCAGGCGCCGGGCGTGGTCCAGGATTCCTACGGCCAGCTCCACGTGCGCGGGGACCACGCCAACCTTCAGTACCGCATCAACGGGGTGCTGATTCCCGAGAGCATCGGCGGCTTCGGCCAGACGCTGGACGCGCGCACGATCGATAGCGTGAAGCTGCTCACCGGCGCGCTGCCGGCGCAGTACGGCGACCGCACCGCGGCCATCATCGACATCACCACGCGCACCGCCAAGCAGGACGGCGTCAACGGCAGCGTGGGCGTGATGGGCGGCCAGTACGGCACGCTCAATCCGAACGCTTCGCTGTTCGGCCGCAGCGGCAACTGGAGCTGGTTCCTCACGGCCAACTACCTGGAAAGCGACAACGGCATCGAAAACCCGACGTCGAGCCGCAAGCCGATCCACGACCACACCAACCAGGCCAAGGCCTTCGGCGACGTGTCGTACCTGATCGACAACGACACGCGCCTGAGTTTCATGTTCGGTGCCACCAACAACCGTTTCCAGATCCCGAACAACCCCAACCAGACCCCGCAGTTCGGCTACCTCGACGTCACCCATTTCGATTCGGCGCAGCTCAACGAGCGCCAGCAGGAGCGCACCCGCTTCGGCGTGCTCAGCCTGCAGGGCAAGATGGGCGACACGGCGTACCAGGTGTCGGCGGGCGAGCGTTACAGCGGCCTGGACTTCACCCCGGACGACATCGGCGATCTCATGTTCAACGGCGTGGCCTCCAACGTGCGCCGTGCCAACCGCGCGACCACCCTGCAGGCGGACTTCTCCACGCCGCTGGGCGACAGCCACACGCTGCGCTACGGCCTCTACGGCTCGTTCGAGCGCGCCACGTCGACCAATAACGCCCTGGTGTTCCCGGCCGACGACACGGGGGCGCAGTCGTC
>CAJYHU010000317.1 GCA_913774655.1 uncultured Luteibacter sp.
TCCTCGCGAGTCCGGAGGCGGCCTTCGTCACGGGCTCGAGCTACACGGTCGACGGCGGGTACCTGGCCTGATCGCCCTCCCGTGCGCGGCGATCGCCACCGCGCTGCGGCGCTTCAAGGTGGCGACGACACGCGGCGGCGCGAGAAGCCACCACCCCCGACACGTCCTGCCGGACCAGAACGCGGATGCCCCGCGCTCGACAGGCCGGGGCCCCATGCCGCTCAGCCGGGTGTTCCGGCCAGGCCGCTTCGCGCCACCGGCCGCGGCCTCGCCGACAGCGCCAGCAGCGCGCACGCCACCGTGATCACGCCCTGGAACCGCCACGCCGCATCGAAGCCCCACTCGGTCGCGATCTTGGTGAAAAGGGGTGGGATCAGGGCGCCGCCGATGGCCACGATGCTGAGCATGAGGCCGATGGCGGTGGGCACGTCGGACAGGTGCAGTCCGCTGTCGGCCTCGCCGGGAAGGGAGACCCAGGGCACGAACGCCACGATCAGCCCCACCCCGACGACCGCCGCCGCGATCTGCAGCCCGACCAGGTTCAGGTGCGGGATCAGGAAGAACATGGCGCCTTCGGCGAAACAGGCGATCAGGAAGGTCGGCAGGCGTCCGAACACGCGATCGGTGAGCCAGCCGCCGATGACGCCACCGAAGATGCCGCCGAAGAACAGGATGGCGCCGATGGCCTCGCCCGCCGAGGGCGCGACCTTCAGGCGCTCCTGGGCATACGAGCCCAGCAGGTTCGCAGCGCTGAAGTAGCTGCCGTATGCCCCGAGCAGCGCAATGCCCATGATCCACAGCTGCCGGTTGCCGAAGATCCGGCGCAGCGAGTCCTTGTCCAGGTGGTGTCCTTCGACAACGTCTTCCCCTGCCTTCGGCGGCGTGGGAAAGAAGGCCAGGAGGAAGAGCAGCGAGGCCACGCCGACGCCGGCCCCGATGAGCAGGGCCTGACGCCATCCGAAGGCCTCGACCACGATGCCCCAGCCGTAGAGGCCGGCAGCGGCCGCGATGGTGAAACCCACGCCCTGGATGATGCCGTTCGCGGTGGCGAGCTCCTTGCCGCGGAACCAGGCGGCGGTCAGGCCGACGGCGCTGCCCATGGTCACGGCCCCGCCGATCCCGCACAGCAGCCGGCCGACCAGCAGCAGGTCGTAGGACGGCGCCCAGCCGCTCATCGCCGCGCCGAGCGTCTGCACGACAACGCCGAAGATCATGCCGGCGCGCATGCCGAAGCGCTCGGCAAACCACCCGGCGGGGATGTGCGCGATGCCGTAGCCGGCGATGAAGGTGCCGGCGATGACGCCCACCTGGGTGAACGACAGCTTCATGTCGTTCACGATGCCGCCGAAGGCCGGCACGACGCTGAACCAGTTCAGCGGGAACTGCAAGAACGCGATGAAGATGACTGCCAGAGCCGACCATCTGTTTTTCATTTCGACCTCGATCCGTGGGTGTTGAGTGTTGGAGGAACAGGGATCGCCCGATCCGTCAGGAGCGTTCGGCGTTGGGGTGGGTGGGGAACCCGTAGAGCCGGTTCCAGTACAGGAGCGGCCGCTTGTCGTTCGTGCTCAGGCGCGTGACCGCCGCGATGAACAGGCGATGCGTGCCCGCATCCGTCGCCGAGACCACCGAGCACTCGGCGGACATCGCGCCACCGGACATCGAGGGTTCGCGCCCCTCCCCCTGGTCGAGCCACTCCACGCAGGAGAAGTCGTAGGCCTCCCCGGTCTTGGGACGCCCGGCGAAGCAGTCGGCGATGTGGGCCTGGTCGTCGGAGAGCATGTGCACACCGAAGACACCGCTCTCGGTCATCGCCGTGCACATGCGGCTGTTGCGGTTGATGCACACCGAGATCAGGGGCGGGTCGGCAGACACCGACAGGAACGAACTGACGGTCAACGCCATGCGCTGTCCGTCACCGTGGGTCGTCAGGACACACACCGGCGAAGCGGTCTGCCGCATCGCCGAAAGGAAACTGTCGCGCGAAACCGGCTCCGCGGGTGCCGGCGCCGCGGTCGCGCAGGCCACGTGGGGGCGCACTGCTTCGATCATGCTCATGCTCCTTGTCTTGCTCAGTCGTCCAGGGCTTCGACGCCGCTGGGCAGGCCGAGAAGCACGCGACCGTAGGTCGAGGCGTTCACATCCCAGTTCTGGGTGATGTGGCGGTTGGCAACCGTCATGTCGGCCACGCAGCGCGCGATCGGATTGCGTTCGTAGATCACGCCGCCGCCACCGGCTTCGAGCACCAGATTGACGGCCGACGACGCCAGCCGCCCGGCGTAGGTCGCCATGGCCCGCCAGCGGGTTCGGTCCTCCACCGTGCTGGTGCCACCGCGGCGGTACAGCGTCTCGATCTCGGCGAGCGTCGAGTCGATGAGTTGGCGCGCCGACAGCACGGCGGCCTTTGCCTCGGCCACCTTGACCTGCTGCGTGGTGAAGCTCGACACGTTGCTGCCCGACATCGTGGACGCCCGCTTGCGTGCGTTCTCGACGTAGTAGCCCACCGCGGCCTCGGCCACGCCGAGGGCGGCGCATCCGATGAAGCAGCCGAACATCGCATACGGCGGCGCCCGGTATTGCCACCCCTTGTTGACCTTGGCGCCCGGGCTGCGGCCATGGCCCTTGAGGTCGTGCATGCTCACGGCCCGGTGCGCGGGCACGAAGGCATCCTTGAGCGTGCAGTCCTGGCTCGACGAGCCTTGCAGGCCGATCGTGTACCAGGTGTCCAGGATCTCCACCTCGCCCCTGGGCAGCACGAAGTGCATTTCCTCGGCCTTGCCTTCGGCGTCGACGACGTCGCCGGTGAAGATGATCCAGTCGGCGATCTCGGACCCGCTCACGAAAGGCCAGCGGCCCGACAGGCTGTAGCCGCCTTCGACCCGCTTGGCCTTGCCGATGCCGGGGATCAGGATGCCGGAAACCAGCGCGTCGGGCATCTCGCCCCAGATCTCGTCCTGCGCCTGCTCGGGCCAGTTGGCCAGCATCATGTTGTGCTGGATGTTCTGCGCCATGATCCAGGCCGTGGACCCGCAGCCGCGGCCCACCGCGCGCAAGATCTCGGCGCCCTCGGTGAGGCTGCCTTCGGCGCCCCCGTAGCGCCTGGGCTGCCACAGCCGGGCGATGCCCGTGTCCTTCAGGCGCTGGCGAACCGACTCTGGGGGGCGGCGCAAGGCATTGGTTTCGGGAGCCTTCTCGCGCAAGAAGGGAATCATGGCCTCGGCGGCGGCGACCAGATCGGCGCTGTCCAGGGCGGTCAGGGATGGGTTCACAACGGCTTCCATGGCGTTTTCCTGATTGAAAGGTGGCAGTGGGGTAAAGAGGCGGCGCTACTCGTGAGCGCGGCACGCATCGGTGGTGGCGGACATCTGCAACTCCTGCGCCGGCGCGGACGCCCTTCTCGGCTCCACGGCGGGAAAGTTCAATTCGATCGTCAGGCCCGAGGGATCGACGAAGAACAGTTGACGCAGGCCCAGGCCCGGGAGGGTGCGGTCGCGGTACGCGACGCCGGCGTGCGCCAGGCGCTCGCGGAACTCGTCGACGCCCGTGGCCAGAAAAGCCAGGTGATCCAGCGCGCCGGTGCCCGTGTCGGAAGCGGAGCGCTCGCCGAGGTAATCCGCCAGGCCGCTGCCCGCTCCGTCCGTGCCGATCAGGTGGACGACGCCGTAGTCGGCCTCGTCGCCGCCCTGGTAGAGCCACAGGCCGGGGAAGTCGAGCGGTGGCCGGTAGCCGACCCTGAACCCGAGGATGTTTACGTAGAACTGTCTGGAGGCCTCGAGGTCCGACGTTCGGACGGAATAGTGGGCCAGTTTTCGAATTGGCATGCGCATCCTAATAATGATCAATCGATAAATAACATCACGTACTCAGCACCTCATCAGTGCATCCATCGCAGTTCTACGCACCAACAGGGTTCAGCTTGGCTCCAAGCCGGTACGAATTCCGCAAACTTATCGTTTGATAAATAGTAGTACGCATGCAGCGTGCCATCAAGCGTCGCAGCTTCGGGGGAAACCCTTGGCCGATGGTCGCGGCGGGCGACCGCCGATGCCCGACGACCGAGCACCGACCGGCGCGCCGCCTCGCCGCTCTAAACTGATCTTTTTGGCCCACACCGCCTTCGTTCCCCGGATGGCGGCCATCCCCGGACCGGACATGAAATCAATCGACGGCGCCTCCAGCGGTGGCAAGCGCGAGCGCAGGCCAGCGGCCGCGTCCCAGGCCCCGGTGCGTCCTGCGACCCAGCGACTGTCGAAGGAAGCGCGCGAGCAGCAGATCGTGCAGAAGGCGATCCAGCTCTTCGCCGAGCGCGGCTTCCAGGTCAGCACCCACGAGATCGCCCGGGCGCTGGGCATCACCCAGCCGCTTCTGTACAACTACTTTCCCACGAAGGAAGCCCTTGTCGATCGCGTCTACGACGAGGTCTTCGTGCGCAAGTGGGACCCGATGTGGGAAGAGTGGCTGTCGGATGCATCGAAGCCGCTGGCCGAGCGGCTCAAGCATTACCTCAAGGACTATGCGCAGTACATCCTGCGCAGCGACTGGATCCGCATCTTCATCTCGGCCGGGCTGACGCGCCAGGGCATCAACCAGCGCTACATCGCGCGATTGCGCGAGCATCACTTCAAGGTCATCGCGCGCGAGATGCGCAAGGCCTACGACATCCCCGAGCCATCGACCGAAGAGGAACTCGAGGACGAACTCGAACTGATCTGGTCGATGCACTCCGGCGTGTTCTACATCGGCATGCGCAAGTGGGTCTACGCCCTGAGTGTTCCCAAGAACCTGGACCGCATCATCGACATGCGGGTCGACGCGTTCCTGCTCGGCGCACCGGCGGTGCTTCGACAAGCGCGCATCGCCACCGGTGAGCAAGGCGCCGCCGCGCCCTCCCGGCGTCCGGCCCTCGCGAATCCAGGCACCGCTTCACGCCAGGCCGGGTCCACCGCCGGCGGACGCTAACCCCACCCCGGCATCACCCGCACGGTCACGATCCAAAACGGCGCGGACAGCAGCAACGCGCGCCAGAACGGCCAGCCCCAGCCGCGCCACGCGAGGAGCAGGAGCGCGATCGCCAGCAACGGGTTGCCGAACATCCCGGCCAGCAGCAGGAAGGTGAGGAAGCCGACCATGGCGATCGTTCCCGCGAGCCAGGGCCACAGGGCGTCGACAGGCACCCAGGACGACGTGGCGAGCACCTCGCAGACCCCCATGAGCGTCACGAGCACCACGAAGACGAGGCGGCCCTTCGACCGGCGGGCCGCGGCGCCGGCAGATGGGCCGTCGCCGGTCTTGACGGGGCCGGA
>CAJYHU010000318.1 GCA_913774655.1 uncultured Luteibacter sp.
CACGTAATCGCGGCCGGCGAGCCACGCGTGCGCACGCGCGCAACGATCCAGCGCGATGGTGGCGCGCGGACTGGCGCCCCAGGCGATCCAGCGGGCCAGCTCCGGACCGTATTTGGCGGCCTCGCGCGACGCGACGACGATCTGCGTCACGTACAGCTCCAGGGGCGGCGCCATGTGCACGGCAAGCACGGCGTCGCGTGCGGCGAAGACGTCGTGGGGACGCAGCAGATGGGCCACCGGTGCGGCGGGATGCATCACCTGCTTCGCCTGCTCGCGGGCCAGGCGCAGGATCGCCAGTTCTGCCGTCGCGTCGGGATACCCGATGGTCACGTGCATGAGGAAGCGATCCAGCTGCGCCTCGGGAAGCGCGAACGTGCCTTCCTGCTCGATCGGGGTCTGCGTGGCCATGACCATGAAGAGATCGGGCAACGGCCAGGTGCGCCGGCCGATGGTGATCTGCCGCTCGGCCATCGCTTCCAGCAGCGCGGATTGCACCTTGGCCGGCGCGCGGTTGATCTCGTCGGCGAGCACGATGTTGTGGAACAGCGGCCCGCGCTCGAACTCGAAGGTGCCCGTCTGCGGGCGGAAGATGTCCGTGCCGGTGAGGTCGGCCGGCAGCAGGTCCGGCGTGAACTGGATGCGGTGGAAATCGGCTTCGATGCGGGTGGCCAGCGCCTTGATGGCGGTGGTCTTGGCGAGTCCGGGCGCGCCTTCGACCAAGAGGTGACCATCGGCGAGCAGCGCGATCAGCAGGCATTCGACCAGGTGGGGCTGGCCGATGATGCCCCGGGCCAGCTCGTCGCGCAGGCGAACGAAAGCCTCCTGTAGCGGCGTGGTGACAATCGGCATGTCGGGCATGGTCGGTCTCTGCGGTGGGTGTCAGGCCCGTTAAGACCATCGCGCGACCGGGAAGTTTCAGCCGAGAGCGAGAATCGCAAGCAGAGCCTGCCCGGCCAAAGAGCGGACCGGGTTAGTTCAGTGGACCGACGCACTGCATGCACTCGACATCGAGGGCGCGTTTCCCTGGGCCGCCCCCCTTCGAACGATGTCGCCACCATGAAGGGTATCGCCGGATACCCTTCACTTATGCCCAACCCGTTTGTCAACTACCGGGTTTGACAGATACGGCTTGTCCCCCCGAGCGTACGTAACGGATGTTCGGGGCATCTTCTACCGTTGCAGCCGCAGCGACACGGTGGAGGATCTTCGCGTTGTAGGGTGTGCATTGCACCGAGCTGGAGCCGGTATCGGTGGCCGTCCAGCCGGAGGGCACGGGGGAATTAGCGCAAATAGCCTGACCCTCGGACGCCTGGGCAATGACGACGACGCCGTAGTTTTCGCAGAGCCCAGGCTGCTGCGCATTCGCGGTGATGACCCACGGATCCCAAAACACGCTAATGTTACACACGGCCAGGTTATATGAAGGCAAGGTCAACGTCATCGAGCCCTGAAACCCATCGCACTGGAGATTCCCGGTTCGCGTATTGATGCCCGTGATGAAATAGGGCGCGGGATAGCCTGATCCGAAGCAGGCGCCGATGTTGTTACGCGGTGGAGCGATACTCCATCGATATGCCGGAGATCCGGGACAGGTCGTATCCCTGACCGACCCAGTGATGACATATCCCGCAGGCAGTCCCTGAGAGCTGCATATCTGCGTATCTCCGGGCGCGAATATCGGTGACGAGGCACGTGCAGGGCCAGTCGCGCCAAAAGACGCGAAGATGACTGCGGCCAAAACCGTTCCGAGACATGCTCTAAGCAAACGACTCATACTCTTCTCCGTGAGAACGCCGTCTTCTGACGGCTCAACGAGGTTAAGTACGAACGCTTCAGTCCTTTGTGCCGTGGATCACACCCCCCCCTTTCAAATGCACGCAGAGCGTCCGCCATGGGCGATAACGAAAAAAAGCCCGCCAAAGCGGGCTTTTTTCGTTTCACGATGATCGGCTTACTGAAGCGTATCGCTCAGGATACGGGGCGTCACAAAGATAAGCAGCTCCGCCTTATCGTTCTGGCGATTCGTTCGCCGGAACAATACGCCCAATACAGGGATATCGCCAAGCCCAGGAACCTTGTCGGTCGTATTGGACTTGGTAATTTCATAAATACCGCCAAGCACGACCGTCTGACCGTTATCGACGAGAACCGAGGTATTGATCTCGCGAGTGTCGATCTGGGGCACGGAGCCACCGCCCGGGCTATTTATGAACCGATTCAGCGCATCCTTCTTTACGTTGATCTTCAGGTAGACGCGGCTGTCGGACGTGATCGTCGGCGTGACGCGCAGTTCGAGCACGGCATCCTTAAACTGCACGGTGGCGTTCTGCGCACCACCGCCGGAGTTCGAGGCCTGGTAGGTCACATAGCCGATCTCCGTGCCCTGTTTGATCACCGCTTCCTGCTGGTTGGCCGTGATGACGCGAGGGCTGGAGATGACTTCGCTGCGACCTTCGGTCTGCGCGGCAGAGAGTTCAAGGTCGACGAGATAGTTCGAGCCAAGGATCGCCAGGCCGATACTACCGGTCGGCTGCGCCACCGGCAGGTTGACGTTGTATCCGCCGGGGAAGGTCAGGAGGTTGGAGGTGTTCGTACCGTTGTTGAAGTTGTGTACCTGCGTGGCGAGGTTGGATGCACCGCCGCCGGTGGTATCGGAGCCGCCGCTGCTCAGGTCGGGCGTGGTACTGATGACCTGGCCGCTGGAATTGGTACGGAATGCCTGAGCACCCCAGCGCACACCGAGCTGGCGGGTGAACGTATCGGACGCGGCGACGATGCGCGACTCGATCAGCACCTGCTGCACCGGACGGTCGAGCGTCGCGATGAGTTCGCGCAGGTCGCGGATCTTGTCCGGCGTGTCGTTGAGGAGCAGCGTGTTGGTGCGCTCGTCGAACGAGACGCTGCCGCGCGCGGACAGGAAACCGCGGGGCGTGTTGCTGCCAGTCGTGCCGCCACCGCCCTGCAGGCTGCCCTGGGTCAGCAGCTTGGCGATGTCCTCGGCCTTGCCGTAGCTGATGGGCACGTAGTCGGAGACCAGTTGCGCCGAATCCTCGGCCTTCTGGCGGGCGTCGGCGATGCTCTGCTCGTAGTTGGCCAGCTCGGCCTGCGGCGCGATCCAGATGACATTGCCGCTGCGGCGCTTGTCCAGGCCCTTGGCACGCAGGATCACGTCGAGAGCCTGGTCCCAGGGCGTGTTGACCAGGCGAAGCGTCACGCTGCCGCCGACGCTGTCGGAGGCGACCAGATTGAGCTTGGCCTCGTCCGCGATCAGCTGCAGGGCCGAGCGCACGGGGATGTTCTGGAAGTTGAGGGTGAAGCGCGAACCGGAATAGACCGGGTCCTGCCCCTTGGCAAGCTTGCCCGTGGGCGCGGCCGCCTTCTTGGGCGCGACCTCGACCACGTAGTCGTTGCCGTTCTGGTAGGAGGAGACTTCCACGTCGCCCTTGGTCTGGATGTCCATCCGGGCACCGCCCGGGGCGGTCTTGGACGTGATCGACAGCACCGGCGTGGCGAAGTCGACGACGTCCAGGCGCTGGGCGAACTTCGGCGGCAGCGACGAACCGGGCAGGCTGAGGACGACGTGGTCACCGTCGCGGTGCATCTCCGGCGTGCCGGCGGACGGACCGCCCAGGGTCACCATGACCCGGCCCTCGCCGTTCTGGCCGCGGCGGAAGTCGATGTTGGACACCGGCAGGCCCGCGCCCGACGGCAACGCCTTGGTGGGATCGGACACCACGGCCGTCGTGGTGGTCGCACCGGTCGGGCCGTTGTTCACCTCGATGGTGAGCTCGTTGCCGTTGACCTTGGTGCGGTAGGCCGATTCGCGGAACAACTCGATGGTCACCCGCGTGCGCCCGCCCGCCTCGACGATCGAAAGGGCCGAGGTGGCGCCCTTGCCGACGTTGACCCGTCGCGTGGAGTAGCCGTTCTTGGTGTCGGCCAGGTCGATCGCGATGCGCGGCGGGTTCGTGGTGGTGAACACCTTCGGCGTCGGCGCGTTCTGGGCGAACGTCAGCGTGAACTGCACGCGTCCGCCGGGCTCGGCGACATAGCTGACGTCGCGCAGCGTGTTGGACGCCGCGGCCTGGCCGGCGAAACCGAGCGCGGCCATCGCCACGCCGAGGATCCATCGACGGGCGAGCCCCGGCAGGCGGTGGAAAGTGGTGGTCATGTGCGTCATCCCCGAGATACTCATTTGTCGCCGACCGAGATGCTTGCCTGGCGCTCCATCCAGCCGCCGGCTCCGTTGGGCACCAGTTCGACCAGGTCGATACGATCCTCGCTCACCGCGGTGATGCGACCGTACGCCTGCCCCATGTATTCATTGCGATGGACCTTGTGGATCACGCCGTCCGGATCCTGCACCAGCGCCTGCATGGCAGGGCCGCCGCCGAACGTGCCCACCATCTTCAGGCTGTCGAGGGAGAACATCTCCAACGGCTCCTTGGGGCGGTTTTCGTCGGGTCGCGGTCCGGACGTGGCCGTGGTCTCGGCCTCGGCCGCGCTCGGACTGAACGGGTCGCGCGCGCTCTGGTCCTGGTAGGCGAAGGTCTCGAAGGTGCGAATCACCGGCAGCGCCGGGATCGGCTCGCCCTTCTTGTGTTTTTCGGCATCCACCCACTCGTGCAGGTCGGAGGTGCCGCGGGTGCAACCGCCCAGGGCGACGGCGGCGGCCGTCGCCAGCAGCGCGACGCGTGCGCGTGCGAAAACCTGGCTCATCACTTGCCCCCCGCCTTGTCGGTCTTCTTGGCCTGGGCCGCCGTCTCGTCATCGTCGAGGTAGCGGTAGGTCTTGACCGTGCCCTGGAGGATCAGCTGACCGGACGAGCCGCCCTTCTTGTCGCCGTCCTTCGGGCTGAGCGACACGTCGTGCAGCGTCAGGATCACCACGCGGGGCAGCGAGGCCACGCCGCTGATGAAGCTGCCGAACTGGTGGTACGTGCCGACCATGCGCAGCGTGATCGGCTTCTCGGCGTAGAAGTCTTTCGGCGTTTCCGGACCGGGCTGGAACAGCTCCGTCTCGATGCCGGCGGCCAACGCGGTCTGCGAGATATCGACGAGCAGTTCGGGCATTTCGGTCTTGCTGGGCAGCTGGCGCAGCAAGGTGCGCAGCATGTCCTTCATTTCATCCAGCTGCTGCTCGAGCGCCTCGAGGTTGGCCGCCTTGGACTGCTTCTGCGAGAAGTCCTGTTTGAGCGACTCCTCCTTCTGCTCGGCATTCGCGAGGTCGTCCTGCTGGTCGCTGATGTAGAGGTACCAGCCGAAGAAAGTGACGATCGCAAAGACCAGGCCGGTAAAGAACATCTTTACCGAACGCGGCCAGCCGCCAATGTTGTTGCGATCGAGGTTGCGCAGGTCGTCGAGGAACTTCACGGCTTGGCCCCTCCCGTGCTGGCGGCGGGCGCCGGCTGGGCCGGGGCCGCGATCGCGGTGGCGGCGCGTGCCAGCGGCGCCGGGACGCTGGCGGCCGGGGCCGCCGCGGTCGAGGCGGCGGCGGGGGCGCCCGCGGCACCGGTGTCCGCCGGGGTGTTGAGTTTCACGTCGAGTCCGAAGCGGTACGGCATGCGCGAGGTGTCGTGGGTGTTCTCGGTCTTGCGCAGGTCGGCATGGCCCATCCAGGGCGAGCCTTCGAGGTTGCGCATGTAGTCGGCCACGCTGGAGTTGGACTGGGCCACGCCGTCCAGGGAC
>CAJYHU010000319.1 GCA_913774655.1 uncultured Luteibacter sp.
CCCTGGTCGAGCGGGACCCCAGCCGCTTGCAGACCTCCACCCTGATCGACGGATACGCCGGGGAACGCCTCCGCCTGGGCGTCTTTCGCCACCTGCCCCATGTGCTGACCGAGGCGGCGCTGTCGCACGATCACCGTCAGTCGGTGCTGCTCAGCGTGCAATTGGACGGCCAGGCCCACGTCGAACAATATGGGCGGCACGACGACCTGCGCGCCGGCGACTTCTGCCTCATCGACCTGTCGAAGACGTTCCGCCTGGATGTCGGCCGCTGCACCGTGCAGACGATCCATCTTCCGCTAGCCTTGCTACGCGATGCGATTCCCTCCGTGAGCGAGGTGGCCGCCATCGGGCTGCCCGGTCACCTGGCGTCGGTCGGCTTCCTGAGAGTGTTGTTCCAGGAACTGTTCGCTCACCCCGCGGGCCTGACGGAGCCGGTAGCCGACCGGCTGGCTGACGCCATCCCGCACATTCTTGCGGCGGCCCTGGCGTCGGTGGGAACCGGTGGCGACAGCGAGTCCCGGCTTCGCCAATACCACAAGCGCCAGGTGCGTCAGTACGCGCGCGAGCACCTCACCGACCCCGAGCTGTGCATCGACATGATCGCGAAAGGGGTGGGCCTGTCATCCAGTCATCTATTCGACTTGTTTTCCGATGAAGACCTGACGCTCATGCGCTGGGTACGCCTGGAGCGCGTGATCCGCTGCCAGCGCGAACTGGCCGATCCGAGGTTGCGTCACCGAAGCATCGCGCAGATCGCCCACGCCTGGGGCTTTGGCGACATGACGAATTTCGGTCGGTGTTTTCGCGATTACGTCGGCATGTCGCCACGGCGATTCCGCCAGTCGGCCATGCTTGGCGACGTGTCGGCGCAAGACCTTACGGACGTCCAAACATTCAACCAATGGCCGAATGACGGGGAAGTTTTCGCCGAATAGGTGCATGTTCTTAACACTAGATTGATGTCGTGGCCATGCGCCACGCCAAGTTCGCACCGAATCACACGCCACGGTTACCGGGGAAGAGCGCTTTGCCGAGCGCGGGCCCCGTGGCGTCGCTTACTAAAATTTTGGGGAGTTCCGACGTGAAGAATCCGACATCCATCCGGCTCAGCCGGATCAGCCTCGCCTTGGCGATGGCCCTGGGCAGCAGCATCGCCCTGGCCCAGTCGACCACGGGAAGCATCTTCGGCCAGGCGCCGACGGCCGAGGGCGAAACCGTCCAGGCCAAAAGCAGCTCTGGCGTCACCCGCGAGGTGACGGTCGGTAGCGATGGTCGCTATACCGTGGGCTCGCTGCCCCTGGGCACGTACACCGTCGCGCTGGTGCAGGGCGGCAAGGTCGTGGACACCCGTGCCGACATCACGCTGCGCGTGGGTTCGGGCACGGAGGTGTCGTTCGTTTCCGCGGGTAACGCCGCCGCCGCCACCAGCCTGGGCTCCGTGACGGTGTCCGCCAACACCATGCCGGCCATCGACGTTTCCAGCGTGGACGCGCGCACTGTCATCACGTCGCAGCAGTTGGCGAAACTCCCCCTGGCACGCAGCGCGGAAGCCATCGCCTTGCTGGCACCCGGCGTGGTGCCCGGCTACAGCGGCTTCACCAGCGGCACGACCGGCACGTCGCTGGTGTCGTTCTCGGGCTCGTCCGTCACCGAGAACGCCTACTACCTCAATGGATTCAACACCACCGATCCGCTCAGCGGCTTCGGCGGCATCAGCCTGCCGTACGGGGCGATCGACCAGCAGGAGATCCTCAGCGGCGGATACGGTGCCGCCTACGGACGATCCGACGGCGGCGTGATCAGCCAGAGCGGCAAGCGCGGTACCAATGAGTGGCACTTCGGCGCCCAGGTGCTGTGGACCCCGGCCTTCGCCCGCGGCACAAGCCCGGACAGCTACTACGTCACCGGCGCGAAGGACGGCGACATCTATCGTCGGTATTCGCAGAACAATTCGTGGGAGACCACCGAGAGCGCCTACGTCGGCGGCCCGCTGATCAAGGACAAGCTCTTCTTCTTCGCCGCCGTGGAAGGCGACAAGCGCTCGGGCAACAGCATCGGCCCGGTCACCTCGTCGTATAACACGCAGTACCAGTACAACAACCCGAAGTGGTATGCGAAGGTCGACTGGAACATCAACGATAACAACATCCTCGAACTGACGGGTGCGTCGACGAAGACCTCGTACAAGGGCAACCTGTATAACTACGACTACGACACCAAGCAGACGAGTGGCCTGAACAGCTTCGATACCTCGACCAAGAACAGCGCCCAGGTATCCATCGCCAAGTACACCAGCTACATCACCGACGACATCACGCTGACCGCCATGTACGGCAAGCAGAAGATGACGTATTTCAGCCAGACGCCGGGCTACGATCCGACGCTGACGTATATCAGCGGTTCAGAGTTCGAGAATCCCGACATCACCGGCGGCAATTCCATCGTCAATTCACAGACGGTGCTTACCGCCAACAACCCCAACCATCGGGCCACCAGCAACAACCTGCGCCTGGATCTGTCGTGGAAGCTCGGCGACCACACGATCACGGCCGGTATCGATAACCTCGATTCGCACGACATCGACGACGGCCAGACGGGCAGCGCGTGGATCTACGCGTTCGGCGACCCGAACACGCCGATCAGCGGATCACCGTTCGTTGCCGCGCCCGGCACCGGCCCCGGTGGCCAGACCGGCTACTACGTGTCCAAGTACCTCTACAGCACGTCCGCCTCGGTGCGTGTCAAGCAGCGCGCCCAGTACATCGAGGACAGCTGGCAGGTGGACGATCGCTGGCTGGTCAAGGTCGGCCTGCGCAACGACCAGTTCACGAACTACAACCCGGATGCCCAGGCCTACCTGCGCATGACCAAGCCGCAGTGGGCGCCGCGCCTCGGTTTCAGCTGGGACGTGCACGGCGACTCGACGCTGAAGGTGTATGCAAACGCCGGCCGCTATTACCTCGCCATGCCGGCGTCGGTGGCGCTGCGTGCGGCGGCGGGTTCGCTCTACACCAACGAGTACTACACCTACACCGGCATCGATGCCAACGGCAATCCGACGGGGCTCACCCAGTTGGCATCGGCAACGGGCGGCGCCGTATCGGCCAACAACGAGTACGGCCAGGCCCCCGATCCGAAGACGGTCGCCTCCAGCAACATTCGCTCGGAATACCAGGACGAATACCTGCTGGGCTTCACGCAGCAGATCAACCCCGACTACATCTGGGGTATGAAGGCCCAGGTGCGTAAGCTGCGCAACATCCTCGACGATATCTGCGACACCGGCACCATCGCGAACAAGGCGCAGGCGCTGGGCTACGATATCGACCCGAGCACGCTCAACGGTTGCTACCTGTCCAACCCCGGCCGGGTCAACACCTATCGCATCGTGAATCCGGCCGGTGGCTACTACAGCGTCGACGTGACGAAGGACGACTTCGGCATGCCGCACGCCAAGCGCAGCTATTACGGGCTGGAGACGTTCCTCGAGCATCCGTTCGACGGCACGTGGCAGGCCAAGATCGACTACGTCTACTCCAGGAGCTACGGCGACAGCGAAGGCCAGGTCCGGTCAGACATCGGCCAGTCCGACGTGTCGGCGACCGTGGACTGGGACTTCGGCAAGCTGATGGAGAACTCCAACGGCCTGCTGTCCAACGACCGCAAGCACCAGCTGAAGATCTACGGTTCGTGGCAGGTGGCGCCGGAATGGATGCTCTCGGGCAACATCGCGCTGCTTTCGGGCACGCCGAAGACCTGCCTGGGCTACTACGGCGCGGATGAAAGCAACCCGGTGGGCTACGGCAGCTACTACCACTACTGCGCTGGCATGCCGTCGGCACCGGGTGCCGCGGGACGCCAGCCGTGGCAGCACATCGTGTCCATCTCCGCGGAATATCGCCCGGTCTGGGCGGACAAGAAGCTGGGCTTCAACGTGATGATCTACAACATGTTGAACGAGTCGGTCGCGACGTCCACGTACGCCCTTTACGGCAACAGCAAGGCGCTCAACACCAACTACGACCGCATCAACTACTTCAGCACGCCGCGCTACGTCCGCTTCGGCATCAACTACGACTTCTGATCGTTCGACGGTTTAAGGCATTCCAACAATAAGCCCCGCGAGTCAGCCGACTCATCTCCTGCGGCGCGACGATCTCCCCAGATAAGGCTGCCGGGCTCCCACCCGGCGGCCTCTTTTTTTGCGTTTCCGCACGCTACACCGACCGCTTGGGCCGACGCTATTTCAGGGCAAGGCGGTCCAACGCGTGGATTCGCCGTCCGTTCGAGCGGGGCTCGCCCGATGAAGCAGGCCGTCATATCGAGTGCGCCACGGGCGACCGACGGCTCAATGCGACGACACGAAGGTCGAGCCCGGATGGGAGGGCGGCACCGCGAAGTCCGCTTTCATTCGCTTGGCTTCCGCCGTGGGTGGCAACCCAAACAGACGCTTGAATTCGCGGTTGAACTGCGACGCGCTTTCATATCCCACGGCGTGGCAGGCCGCCGCCGCGGTCATTCCCTCGCGGACCATGAGCAGGCGGGCCTGGTGCAGCCGGATCGATTTGAGATATTGCATCGGTGACGCACGCGTCACGGCCTTGAAGTGTGCGTGGAAGGAGGGCGCACTCATGTCGGCTTCCCGCGCCAGTTGCGCAACATCGAGGGGGAGGGCGTGGTCTTTGTGGATGCGGCGCAGCGCGCGCCCGATTCGTCCGAAATGACCTTGCTGTGCGAGGGCCGCGCGCACGTTCGGACCTTGGGGACCGGTGAGTGCGCGGTAGTAGAGCTCCCTGACGGCGGAGCGGCCGAGCACGGCGGCATCCATCGGGTGGCTCAGTACCCGCAGCAGGTGATGGACCGTTTGTCGCATGACGTCATCCATGGGGCTGGACACGAGGCTTTGCGGGCCACGGGCCGTCGGCGCACCGCCGGACTGTCCTATCTCGACCATGAGTTCGGCAGCGAGCGGAAAGTCCAGATGCAGGTACAGGGCGAGCAACGGCCGTTCGACGCTACCTTCGGACTGCATCGTGAAAGGGACCGGGGCGGCCACCGCCAGGTAGTGCTGTTCGTCGTAAAGGAACGTGGTGTCCCCGAAGTAGCCACGTTTCACGCCCTGGCAAACGATCACGATGCCAGGGTCGTACAGCACCGGCGTGTCGGCCAACGGGCTGCGTAAGACGGGTTGACGATCGGCGGTGGCGCGCATATACAGGTTGCCTTCACGTGACAGACGCGGCTAACCCATCCGTCGTCGGGAAAGGCATCGGATACTTTCAGGTACGCGGCCGCGCTCCCCCGGTCGGCTGGCCGAGGAAGGGCGTCAGGTCGACGGTGCGATT
>CAJYHU010000320.1 GCA_913774655.1 uncultured Luteibacter sp.
CCGAGAGCGGCCCGATGAAGCCGTACGACAAAAGGATGCCCAGGAACGTACCGACCAGCGCACCGGCGATGTGCTCACCGATGACGGCCGCGTCACCGTCGATGGATTTCATCGTGATGACGATGCCAAGCACCGCCGCCACGATGCCGAAACCCGGCAGGGCATCGGCCATCTTCTGCACGGCGAGCGCCGGCGCCGCCGCCTCGTGATGGTGTGTTTCCAGTTCGACCTCGAGCAACTGCTCCAGTTCGTGCGGATCCATGCTGCCGCCGACGATCAGGCGCAGGCAATCGGTGATGAAATCGATCAGGTGATGCTCGGCGACCAGGCGCGGGTAGGCGGAGAACAGCGTGCTGTTCGCTGGATCCTCGATGTGCGCCTCCATGCCGAGCTGGCCCTCCTTGCGCATCTTCGTGAAGATGTCGTACAGCAGGGAAAGCAGGTCGACGTAATCCTGCTTGCGGTATTTGGGGCCCTTCAGCAGGGCCAGGGCGTCCGTCGCGGAACGCTTCACGATCTCCATCGAATTGGCGCTGATGAACGCGCCCACCGCCGCCCCGAAAATGATGAGCAGCTCGTAGGGTTGCCAAAGCGCGCCGATGGAACCGTGCGAGAGGACATAACCCCCTAGCACCGAGACCAGGACGACGATCGAACCGATAATGACCAACATGACGTTCACTTCCTCCCAGTCGTTTTCCTTATCGGCCGGTCGCGCCGTAGATTGAGGACATTCGTCACGTTTTCCGGCACGTCACTCCAGCGGTCCGGCATACCGGGGAAACACGAGCCGGACCCGCGTGCCGACGCCCGCCTCGCTCTCGATCTCCACGCCGCCGCCCGCCTGGGCCACCATGCCGTAGACCTGTGCCAGGCCGAGGCCTGACCCGCCTTCCTTGGTCGTGAAGTACGGTTCGAACAGGCGGTGTCGTACCTCCTCGGACATACCACCCCCTTCGTCGCTCACGCTGACGAACACCTGTTGGGGCGCCCGCGGCTCCCGGGCGTCGTCATCGTGCGGCGGTAACGGGCGCTCCCCCACGTCGACGACGATGTCACCGACGCCCTGCATGGCGTCGCGGGCATTGAGGCAGACGTTCATCAGCGCCTGCTCGAGGTGGTGACGGTCGACCCATACGGGCAACGGCACGACCGGCCGGCGCACCTGCATACCCACCCGTCCGCCCATCGCATGCCGGGCGAAATCGGCGAAACCGGTCACCACCTCGCCGAGGTCCATCGCCTCGGCACGCTCCGGCTGGTTACGGGCGAAAGCCAGGAGACGACGGGTGAGCGCGGTGGCGTGGCGCGTGCCTTCCATCGCGTAGGTCAGCATGCGCCGCTGGTGCGGGGTCAACGCGTCCGCCTCCTCCTGGAGCCCGGACAGGCTCACGATCACGGTCTGCAGCATGTTGTTGAAGTCGTGGGCGATGCCGCTGACCAGTTGGCCGATCGCCTGTTGTTTCTGCACCTGCCGGGCCCCGGCCTCCGCCAGCGCGAGGGCGCGGTGGGCCATCTCCAGCTGGCCGGCCAGTCCGTCGATCTGGTCTTCGGCGTCGCGACGGGCGCCGTGCTCGGATTCGAGCCGCTCCAAGAGCGTGCCGTAGCGGTTCGAGGCAACCGCGGACCGCGCCACCGTCTCGTTCAGGCGCTCCTGCAGCACCGCGTTGATCGACTCCAGGGCCGACTGCAACTCGACCCGTTCGGTGATGTCGCGACTGATGACGATGAAGTGGTCCAGGGCATCACCGGCGATCACCGGCGCCACCATCACCTCCCACCAGCGCCGGGTACCACGGGGCGCCTGTCGCCAGCTCACGAAGTCGACGCGCTCGCCGCCCGAGGCCCTGTCCAGGACACGCCGCACCATGGCCCTGACCTCCTCCGGCCAGACCTCGATCCATGGCGTGCCGACAAGCTGGCCACCCCGATCCTGTTCCAGCGCCAGGCACCCCGCGCCACCGATGAAGCGGATCACGCCGTCGCGATCGAGTTCTTTCATGCAATCAGCCGAGGCTTCAACGAATTGCCGGTATCGCCCTTCTCCTTCGCTCATCGCACGCCCGCTTCGTTGCCAGCTCCCCCGGATCCTATGACGCGCCGCGCCATAGCCGCCTGTCAAGCGGCGTTTTCACGGGACGCCGACATTGGCCGTTTTGGCTTAGACCGAGGCACCGGGGTCATCGTCGAAGCCGGTCTCACCCTCCGCAAACGTCGGCGCACCGTCTTCCTCGACGCCCAGCACGAGCGCGAGGGCCTTGTCGGCACCGGCCAGCGCGTCGTCTTCCGACCGGAAGCTACGGTTTTCGTAAACCGCGAAATAGGTCGGATGGCCACCGCCGTCGGGCCACGACGACAGCAGGGCGGTAAAACGGGAGCCTTCACGCGCCGCCGACGTGCGCAGCGTGAAGCCGGGAAAAACTCGCTCAGCCATGAAACAGTCCCTTCGAAAGAAAAAATGGAGCAGGATCGGGTATTTGCACGAAAGTGCTTACGGAATCAAGGAACGTGTTCAGCATTTGGGCACTTGCCGTACCGGTTCGTGTGGGGTATTTCGTGTCTCAAGCGACATCACGCGTCTTTCACGGTGTCGTGACACGCAACAGGAACAGG
Organism: uncultured Luteibacter sp.; assembly: GCA_913774655.1. Taxonomy (GTDB): domain Bacteria; phylum Pseudomonadota; class Gammaproteobacteria; order Xanthomonadales; family Rhodanobacteraceae; genus Luteibacter; species Luteibacter sahnii. Next base: position 2,614 of record CAJYHU010000320.1, read on the forward strand.
GGTTGGAACACTTATGAACGTCATCACCACCGCGTCGCCGTCCAGGCGCCTCGCGTGGGCCGTCGCCACCGTGCTCGCCATCGTGGGCATCGTCGGCCTCGCCCTTGCGCCGCGCGTGGCCGCTGCCATCCCGCGCACCGCCATCCAGATAGCTTACGCCTGGTTGTGCGCCTCGTTCGTGGGCTCCGCCTACGTCGTGGTCACGCTGGCCAATGACGCGGAAGGCGCCACCGAGGACGGCGACGACTATTACTGATCCTCAGGGACGGGGTGTGACAAAAAAGAAAGCCGCCCGGGGGGGGCGGCTTTCTTTTTAGGGAGGGAGATGGGAAGGCGGGGTCCGCCGCGGCGGTGCGTAGGGCACCTCGGCGAAGAGACACCCCGCGCCCCCTCTCCCGCCCTCAAGGCCTCCGGGCGAGTTCCGGGTCTTCCTTCGTCCGCGGCATGAGGTCCTGCTTGGACACGCCCAGCCAAAGGAGGATCGGGCTGGCGACGAAGATCGACGACAGCGTACCCACGACGATACCGATCAGCATCGTGATCGCGAAACCGTGCACCACCGGACCGCCGATGAAGAACAGCGCGGCCATGGTGATGCCGGTGAACAACGAGGTGATGATGGTTCGCGACAGCGTGCTGTTGATCGACCGGTTGAGTACCTCTTCAGGGGACGCGTTGCGGCTCGAACGGAACAGTTCGCGCACGCGGTCGAACACCACCACCTTGTCGTTGATGGAGTAGCCGACCACGGCCAGCACCGACGCAAGCACCGTCAGATCGAACTCGCGCTGGGTCAGGGCGAAGATGCCCAGGGTGACCAGCACGTCGTGGATCTCCGTGAGCAGGGCCGCGATCGCGAAGCGCTTCTCGAAGCGGATCCACAGGTAGCCCATGATGCCGACGATGACGAAGATCACCGCGACGATGCCGTCGCTGCGCAACTCCGCACCCACCTGCGGGCCGACGAAGGAGTAGCTCTTCATCGATGCGTCGGGACGGGCCACCTGGATCGCCTTCACGACGTCCTTGGCGACTCGCGAGGCGACGTCATCGCTCATGGAGGCTTCGCCGTTCTTGGCGTCGTCCTTGGGCAGGAGTCGCACGGCCACCTCGCGGGTGCCGCCGACCGCCTGCACCAGCGGATTGTCCACGCCGCTCTTCTCGAGCGCGGCGCGCACGTCATTGGTGTCGACCGGGTTCTGGAAGGCGACCGAGACGGACACGCCGCCGAGGAAGTCCTGCCCGTAGTTGAAGCCCCGCACGCCGATCAGCGCCGCCGAGGCGACGATCAGCAACACGGCCAGGCCGATGCTGAAGCGGCGCAGGCCGAGGAAGTTGAAGTTCGCGTTGTGATTGAAGATTTCCATGGCGTCCCTCCCGTCAGACCGACAGGGTCTTGAGCTTGCGGCCGCCGTGGATCAGCGCCGTGATGGCATGGGTCACCGTCACCGACGTGAACATCGACGTGAGGATACCGATGAACAGCGTGACGCCGAAGCCTTTGATCGGGCCCGAGCCCATGGTCATCAGGCCCAGCGCCGCGAGGAGGTGGGTCACGTTCGCGTCGAGAATCGTCGCCCATGCCTTGTCGTAGCCCGTGCGGATCGACGCGAGCGGCGACGAACCGTTGCGCAGTTCTTCACGGATACGTTCGCAGATGAGCACGTTGGCATCGATCGCCATACCCAGTGTCAGCACGATACCGGCAATGCCGGGCATGGTGAGGGTCACGTGGATCAGCGACATCACCGCCACGAGGAGCACCAGGTTGAAGAACAGCGCGATGTCGGCCACCAGGCCGAAAAGCTTGTAGTAGATGGCCGCGGCCACCAGCACCAGCCCGAGGCCGAGCATCACCGCCTTGAAGCCCTTGTCGATGTTGTCGGCACCCAGGCTGGGACCGATGACGCTTTCGCCGACGATGTCCACGGGCACCGCGAACGAACCGCCGCGCAACAGCAACGCCAGTTCGGACGCTTCCGCGTCGGACGGCAGGCCGTTGGTCTGGAACTTCTTGCCGAACGGGCTGCTGATGTTGGCGTAGTTGATTACCTCGTCGACGATCTTGGGCGTTTTGACTTCCTTGCCGTCGACCATCTTCGTTTCGGTGGTGCGCGTGGTGTAGAGCACCGCCATCGGCTTGCCGACGTTGTTGTTGGTGAACTCCTGCATCTTGCGCGCGCCGGAGCTGTTGAGCGTGACGCTCACCATCGGCGTGCCGTTCTGCGGGTCGCGGCCCGACTGGGCGTCGACGAGTTCGTCGCCGCTGGCGATCACCGACTTGCTGAGCAGGTAGGGTCGACGGTCGCGACCGAAGTAAAGCTTGGCATCCGGCGGCACGTTGCCCGTGCGCGCGGCCTCCATGGCTTCCTGCGGGGTGTAGAGGCCGGCGCGATACTGCAGCGAGGCCACGGCACCGATGATCTTCTTCGCCTCGGCGGTGTCCTGCACGCCCGCGAGTTCCACCACGATCTGGTTGGTGCCCTGCTGCTGGATGAGCGGCTCGGACACACCCAGCGCGTTGACGCGCTGGCGCAGGGTGGTGAGGTTCTGGGTGATCATGCCCTGGGAGATCTCGCGCAGCTTCGCCGGCTTGATCGTCGCGTTGAGCGCAAAACGGTTACCCGTCGACGGTCCGTCGGCCACCTGCAGCTCCGGGTAATCGGAGCCGATCAGCGACGCTGCCTGCTGGCGATCGGCCTCGGTACGCAACACCACGTTGACGCCCTGGCCGCGTGCGTTGCGGCTGACCGAGTCGTAGTTGACCTTCTTGTCGCGCAGCATCGAGCGGATGTCGTCGGTGTAGCGCGTTTCCTGGGTGTCGATGACGGCGTTCTTGTCGACTTCCATGAGGAAGTGGACGCCACCCTGGAGATCGAGGCCCAGCGGCATCGAGTTGGCGTTGATCGCCTGTAGCCAGGCCGGCACGGTGCTGGCCTGGTTCAGCGCCACCGTGTAGTTGTCGCCGAGGCCCGTGCGAAGCGCCTCGGACGCCTTCGACTGTGCATCCGCGCCGCCGAAGCGCGCGAGCAGGCGGCCGGCCTTGTCGTCGATCTGGATCGATGTGGCGGGCACCTTTGCGGCGGCGAG
>CAJYHU010000321.1 GCA_913774655.1 uncultured Luteibacter sp.
CCCTGCTGCTCGGCCAGTGCGCGGCGCAACGCTCAACGACCCACGAGGTCGGCGAACGTGCGCTTGAACGCGTCGTCGATCGGCGTGGCGGCCACGCTCGCGGCCAGACCCGCGAAGCGCGATTCGAAGGCCTGCACCGCCTCGGTGAAACGCTGCGCACGCCCGTCGTCGCCGCCGTGTTCCACCGCATAGGCGAGCACGCGGTCGGCCTGCCCGGCAAGGTTCACGTCCTCCGGCAAGGCGGAGATGTCGCCCCACACCTGCTTGAGGTAACGCACGGCGAACTCCGCGCGGCGCATACGGTGAAGCAGCCCCTTCGGCAGCGCGTGCTCCGGTGCGAAACGCGCGACCACGTCGTGCGCCGTGTCGAGCGGCACGGTGCCGAGGTCGACGCGGATGCTGAGCGACGAGGTGTCGAACAACCACGTTCGGGGCGCCGGCGAGGCGCTGTAAGGCAGCGCCTCGCCGTTGACCTCGATCCGCTCCGGAATGCCGGCATCGAGCAGCTCCACGATGTACGAGCGCGTGCGGGGGCGTCCGCGGTAATCGCCGTCCATCGCGTCGACGTGCACGCGATGGGCACGATCGCCCCGGCGGCTGCGTACGCGGGTACGGGCGAATTCGCCGCGCTGGTAGCCCTGGCTGGTGCCGTCGTCGTCGTAAAGCGTAGTGCTACCTTCGTGGCCCGGGAACACCTGGAGGATGATCGTGTCGGGGACACTGGCCAGGTCGCGCAGCCCCTCGGGATACAAGGGTACGACGCTGCCGGGGCGGACGAAAATCGGAATCTCCTCCAGCGCGTACGCACGCTCGAGCATGCCCCCGCCTTCAAAAGCCTCCGCACCGTCGCGGCTGTACCACACGCCCGGGGGCAACCACACCGGCGCGACGACGGTGCCATCCTCGCCCACCGGCTCGGTCACCGGCGCCACGAGGATGTCGTCGCCGAACAGGTACTGCGACGGATGCAGGTAGGCCTCGTCGAGTTCGGGCCAGTGGTAGTACATCGGACGGACGATCGAGGTGCCGGTGTCGTAGGCCTGCCGGGCGGCACCATAGATGTACGGCGCCAGCTGATAACGCAGGCGGATCGCCGCGAAGATCGCGTCGCCCCAGGGCGGCCCGAAGTGCCAGGGCTCCTTGTGCAGGCTGGCCTCCTTCGCCGAGTGGGTGCGCAGCACGGGACTGAACACGCCCAGCTGCATCCAGCGCGCGTAGAGTTCCGGCTCGAGGTGCCGCTCCGCCCGCGGGATATGTTTGTGGAACGTGTGACCGCCGATATCGTGGCTCCAGTAACCGTAGAGCACGTTCGACGCCATCGCGGTGAAATGCGGCTGGTAGGCCAGCGAGGTCCACGAGATCACGCTGTCGCCGGAGAAACCGATGGGGTAGCGATGATTGCCCAGCCCGCCCCAGCGATGGTAGATGAGTCCGCGGCGGTCGTCGTCGCGCTGCATCTCGGTGAAGAACACGTGGTTGAGCCACCAGGTGTTGGACAGTCCGGGATGCGATCTCGACTCGGGCCACTGCTGCCAGTCGAGCCACCAGAAGTCGACGCCGTCGCGCTCGAGCGGATGCAGGATCGTGTCGAACAGCGCGCGCATGTAGGGCTGCGAGGTGCCCTCGAAAGGAATGGGCGCACGCGTGGAGGTATCCCACGACAGCGCCTGTGCCATGGCGTCGTACTTCGCCTCGTGCGGCAGCACGCCCGATGCCGGATGCAGGTTGAGCGTGATGCGCAGGTTCTCGCCGTGCGCCCAGCGCATGAACGCGGCGGGATCGGGAAACAGGCTGCGGTTGAAGGTGTAGCCGGTCCATCCGCTCTGTTGGCCGAAAACGTCGTATTGCTCCACGCCCGGCCGCAACGACAGGCCGGGCGTGGTGTGCCAGTCCATGTCGAGCACGAGCACGTCGAGCGGGATACGTTCTTTCTCGAAGCGAGCGCCCAGGGTGCGCAGCTCGTCGTCGGAGTAGTTCCAGTAGCGCGACCACCAATACCCAAAGACGAAGCGCGGCGGCATCGGCTGCGGCCCGGCGATGGACGCGAAGTCGGCCAGGCCCGCGCGGTAGTCGAGACCGTAACCGAAGAAATAGAGATCCTGCCGCTCGCCGTCGGGCCGTTCGAGCACCCAGCCTTCGTCGTCGAGGCCGAAGCTGTCCGTGTCGTCCACCACGTGCCAGCCGTCGCGGGCGATGAGGCCTTCTTCCAGCGGCAAACGGGTGCCGTCCTGCCAGGTGTCGCCGTCGTAGCGGTCAAGCGTGCGATAGGTGCCGCCCAGGTTCGCCAGCTGCACGTCGCCGGGACGCCACACGATGTCGCCGCCGCCATGGCGCCGCACCGCGATCTCCAGGTTGGCGGCATCGAACCGGCCGGTGCCTTTCACGTGGCGCAGGTGCAGCGTGCCGGTGTCGATGTGCAGGGTGGTGGCGTCTTCAACGAGGCGGAACGGTGGGACGTCGACCGCGCGATGCACGACGACCTGGGTGCGCCCGTCGCGGAATCGGCCATCGGCGCTCCACTCCAGGCGGATGAGCCGGGGACTGAGCACGGTAAAACGGACGTTGCCTCGCTCGATGGTGGCTTCGGGCTGCGCGGCGGCGGATTCCATGACGAGAGAACCTGCGGTCTGACGAAGCCATCATTATGACGCGTCGCCGCATGCGGGCGGTGAAAGGGTCCACGTTTGCGCGACGCGGCGGCTCAGAGCACCACGCAGCGATTGCGGCCCTCGCGCTTGGCCGCGTACAGCGCCCGGTCGGCCCGATCGAACACCGATCCGCCCGATTCGGTCGCGAAACCGAAGCAGGCGATGCCGCCGGACATGGTGACCTTCACCGGACGCCCGCTGGCGTGGAAGGCCAGTCCCTCGACGATGACGCAAAGCGCCTGGGCGCGTGCGAGCGCGGCGTCGGTCGACAGGCCGGGAAAGGCCACCACGAACTCCTCGCCGCCATAACGGGCCACAAAGGCAGCCTCGCCCACCTCGCGCGCGAGCGTGCCGCCGACGATGCGCAGCACGGCGTCGCCCGCGGCGTGGCCGAAGGTATCGTTGATCGTCTTGAAATGGTCGATGTCGAAGGCGGCGATGCAGGCCCGGCCACCGGCGCGGATGTCGCCTTCGACGTCGGCCATGCGGCGCTCCCAGGCCAGGCGGTTGGGCAGGCCGGTGAGCGGATCGGTGAGGGCGAGCGCGTGCTCGCGACGCAACGAATCCTGCAGGGACGTCGCCTGCACCTCCAGTTCTTCCACGCGGTCGCGCATCCGACGCGCACGGTCGCGGTAGGCGGACATCCGCGCCTCTTCACGCTCGCGGTGCTCGCCGAAGTGGCGGTCGATCATCGTCAGCCGCTCGCTGACCTGTGCGCGCAGCTCGGCCAGGTCGGTCGCGGCGGCCAGCTGTTCGCCGATGGCGCGCACTTCGGCGCTGACGCTCGCGTCCAGGACGCGGCCGTCATCGCTGCCGGCGTCGGCGTCGGCGACCAGGCGCAACATGTCCCGCAAGGGCGCCCCCAGATCGGCGAGAAGGCCTTGCAGGCGGGCGATGTCCTCGCGCAAGGCGGCCACGGTTTCGGTGTCGACGCCGTCGCCGGCGATATCCCTGCGGGTATCCAGCGCAGCCACGATGGCCGAGAGCTGGTCCAGCAGCACGTCCACGCGCTCGGGCGCGACGTTGCCGCCGAGTTGCTCGCCGACGCGGTCGAGCCAGCGGTCGACGTCCTCGCCCTGCCCCCTCGCCAAGGTGGCGAGACGCGTCGCCAACTTGCGTAGGGCGTCTTCGACGAGACGGAAGTCGCGTTCGTCGCGCTCCATGCGTTCGAGCGCGAGATGGTATTTGCGTTCCCACACGTCCAGTTCCACACGGCCCCCCGGCCCGCCGTCGTCGATGGACGTATCGTACGCCCGTTCAGGCCACGGCCGGCACGCCCTCGCCTATCGTCACGTCGCCCGCGTCCAGACGCACCACGCGGTCGGCGAGCGCGGCCACCGCCGGGCGATGGGAGACCACCAGCAG
>CAJYHU010000322.1 GCA_913774655.1 uncultured Luteibacter sp.
GTCGCCCAGAGGCAAGCTGGAGCGCGTCCGCGAAGTGGCCGAAGAGACCGCCGGCAGCCGCGAGGCCGCCATCGAATTCGTGGATCCGGATGAAAACGAAATCTGACGGGCGCGTTTGCGGCAAATCCGTATCGTCGCTGAAGCAAGCTTTTACGAGCGTGCCGATGTCGTAAACGTTCGGGCAACCTGTCCGTTCACGGGGACGTCACCCCTCGAACGGAGGTTTCATGCGATCACTCGCCGCCTGTCTGCTGGCCCTGACCGCCCTGCCGGTACTGGCGGACGACGCCGTGCTGCCGAAGGAAGACGCCTACTGGCTCAACCGGGTCACTTTCGGCACCGATTCAGCCAGCCTCGCCCGTTTTCGCGACCTCGGCAAGCGTCGTTTCCTCGAGGCCCAGCTTCACCCGTCCGGCGACGGCCTGCCGCCTGCCATTCGTGCCCAGATCGCCGGGTTCGACGCGGTGAAGACGCCCGTGACGGTGCTGATGGCCCAGGTGCGCGACCAGGGTAAACTCATCAACGCCATGCCCGATGGGGACGCGAAGCAGGACGCGAAAAAGGCCCAGCAAAAGCAGGGCAACGATTATGCCCAGCAGGCGCAATCGGCCGAGCTGCTCGAAGCCATCTACGACGAGAACCAGTTGCGCGAGCAACTGGTGTGGTTCTGGCTGAACCACTTCAGCGTCTTCCGCGACAAGGGCCGGGTGCGCTGGCTGGTCGCCGACTACGCGCAAAACACCATCCGACCCCATGCCCTGGGCAAGTTCCGCGATCTGGTGATGGCCACGCTCAAGAGCCCGGCCATGCTCGAATACCTCGACAACGCGCAGAACGCGCGCGACAAGATCAACGAAAACTATGCGCGTGAGCTGATGGAGCTGCACACGCTGGGCGTCGGCTCGGGCTACACGCAGGCCGACGTGCAGGCCATGGCGCACATCCTGACCGGCGTGGGCGTGAACTTCGACGGCCAGCCGCGCAAGTTCCGTCGCGACCTGCAGCCGTATTACCTGCAGGAAGGCGTGTTCGAGTTCAACCCCAACCGCCACGATTTCAGCGACCAGGTGCTACTGGGCCATACGATCAAGGGTGGCGGCTTCGATGAGGTGGAGAAGGCCGTCGACCTCATCGTGAGCCAGCCGGCATGCGCCACGTTCGTCTCCACGGGGCTGGCGAAGTATTTCGTGGCCGACGATCCGCCGCCCGCGCTGATCGACGCCATGGCGAAAACCTTCCGCCACACCGACGGCGACATCGCCCAGGTCATGAAGACCATGCTGACGTCGAAATATTTCACCGCGTCGCTCGGCAAACGCTACAAGGACCCCACCCAGTTCCTCGTCTCGGCCATGCGCCTGGCCTATGACGGCAAGCCGGTGGAAAACCCGCGTCCGCTGGTGAACTGGGTGCAACAGTTGGGGCAGGCGCCGTTCGGGCGCATCACGCCGGACGGCTGGCCGATGGCCGACTCGGAATGGTCCAGTTCGGGCCAGGTGGCCAAGCGCTTCGAGATCGCCCGCTCCATCGGCAGCGGCGCCAATCACCTGTTCGACCTGAACGAGGACGGCTCGCAACGTCGCGGCGGCTTCCCGCAGCTGACCACGCCGACCTACTACGCGACCATCGATCCCTTCCTTGGCCCGAAGACGCGCGACGCGCTCTCCCAGGCCACGTCGCAGCAGGAGTGGAACACCTACCTGCTTTCGTCCCCCGAATTCAATTACCGCTGAGGTCCGCCATGGATCGTCGTCAGTTCCTTTTCACCCTCGCCGCCACCGTGCCCGCCCTGACCCTCGGCGGCAAGGTGTTCGCCGCACCGGCCACGTCGCCGCGCTTCCTGCTCGTCTTCCTGCGCGGCGGCTACGACGCCAACAATCTCCTCGTGCCCTACGCGAGCGACTTCTATTACGAATCGCGGCCAAGCATCGCCGTGGCCCGCCCCAATCCACAGGATGCCGGGTCCGCGCGCGCGCTCGACGCGAACTGGGCCATGGCGCCCGCCGTGCTGAAGTCGATGGGGCCGTTGTGGGACCGCAAGCAGCTGGCTTTCATTCCCTTCGCCGGCACCGATGACCTCTCCCGCAGCCACTTCGAGACCCAGGACAACATCGAAGCCGGGGAGGCGGGCGACGCCCGCCGCTACGCCTCGGGCTTCATGGGACGGCTCAGCGGCGTGCTGCGCGGCGTGCCGCCCATCGCGTTCACCGACGCGTTGCCGCTGTCGTTCCGCGGGGCCGGCGACGTGCCCAACGTATCGCTCAAGGGCAACGGCAACGCCGCGTTCGACGATCACCAGTCGAAGATCCTCGCCGGCATGTACCAGGGCACGCCGTTGCAGGCGCAGGCCGCCGATGGCCTGCAACTGCGCCAGGACGTCGCCAACGACCTCAAGACCGAGATGACCGCGGCCAGCCGCGGCGCGGTGAACGCCCGGGGCTTCGCCCAGCAGGGCGAGCGCATGGCGACGCTCATGCGCGATCGCTTCCGTCTCGGCTTCGTCGACGTGGGCGGCTGGGACACGCACGTGAACCAGGGGGGCGCGCAGGGCCAGCTTGCCGGCAACCTGGACAACCTTTCGCAGGGACTCGCGGCATTCGCCGACGCCCTGGGCGAAAAGGAATGGAACGACACCGTCGTGGTCGTGGTTTCCGAATTCGGCCGCACCTTCCGCGAGAACGGCAACAAGGGCACCGACCACGGCCACGGCACCACCTACTGGGTGCTTGGCGGCAAGGTCGCCGGGGGACGGATCGCGGGGCGGCAGGTCGCGATCAACGCGGGCAGCCTGCTGCAGAACCGCGACTACCCCGTATTGAACAACTACCGCGACGTACTGGGCGGTCTCATGCGCCGGATGTACGGGCTGTCCGAAACCGACCTCGGCACCGTCTTTCCCGGCGCGAAGGCCACCGACCTGCACCTGGTCTAGCGGCATCGCCTGGTCGTGCTCAGAACGCGAGTCGGTAGGCGATCTTCACCAGACCCTCGTTCACGTCTTTCAGGCTGAAACCGCGGCGGAACTGGTCGCCGATCACGTCGTCGGTATCTTCCTGGTAACCGCCGCGGTTGTAGACGATGTAGAGGTTCGACAGGGGCGCGATTTCGTAGCGGTATCGGATCTGGAACCCGAGGTTGGCCACGCCCAGCGCGTCGACCGGATCGTCGACCGGAAGGGCGCGTCCGGTGGGCCCCACCCGGTAGGCCTGGCGCATCCGGGCGCCCACCGCCAGTGTCTGCAACTTCACCCGCAGTTCCTGGCGGTTGCCGATGTTCCAGTTCACGCCGCTGTCGATGCCGAACGTACGGCCGTCGAAGCTGCCCACGAGATTGTCGTGCTGCCAGATCAACCAGTTCGGGTTCCATTCGTAGCTCGCGCCCGCGAACACGCTGAAACGATCGGTGACGAAGAACGTGGGCACGAACTTCAGGTCGTAACCGAGGCGGTGGAAGCCCGTGAGTTCGTTGCCCATGACGTAGCCCTCGGCCTCCCAGGCCCAGCGACCGGCGCGGGGCTGTTCGCGGTTCCAGTACAGGCGTCCGGTGCGGGGATTGCGCAGCGCGTTGCCGCCGCGGGTCAACAGGTCGTCGTAGGCCGAGGTAAAGAGGTCCAGCCGCAGCTTCTCCGAGCCGCCGTCGCGACGCTGGCTGTCACGCTGGAAACGAAAACGGCGGGACACGCGCAGGCCTTCGGAATCGTTGGCCTGCGAGATGCGGTAATGCCACAGATGCGAGGCGTACGCCGAATCGGCGGGGAGATCGGTGAGGCGCTGGCGAACTTCCCAGTGCAGGTAGGTCATGTCGTTGCGCGGGAGATAGCCGAAGTCGTCGATGTCCAGGCGGCGGCCGAAATACATCCCGAGCCACTGCTGGCTCCAGGTGTCGCTCATCTCCCAGTAGGCGATGCTCGTGGCGCCCAGCCCCTTGCTGTCGGCACCCGGCTGGTCGATCTGGCTGCCGACCACGTTGCTGGTGAGGGTAAACGCGGCGTTCGGCTGCCAGCGGTGATCGATGCCGAGCACGTTGGCGTCGCGATCGAGATAGGGATGGTCGACCCGGGTGGCGAGCAGCCCGAGGGTTTGCGTGCCGAAGTCATGCAGCAGGCGTAACGCCCCGAACGAGCGGCCCGCGTCGCCCTTCTCCTGGGCAGTGAGGATGCCGTAGCTGGTGCCGCCGACGCTACCGTTCAACTTGACGGCGGCGGAGATATCCGCCGCGCCGCGACCGTCGTCCGCGAGGCCACCCACGCGACGGGTGTAGACCAGCTGCGAATCGTCATCGAGCAGGCTGAAGTCGAAGATGCCCTGGTTCTCGGTGAAGAACGGGCGTTTATCGGTGAAGAAGGTCTCGGTGGGCGAGAAATTCACTACCAGGTCGTCGCTCTCGACCTGGCCGAAGTCGGGATTGATCGTGGCCGTGAGTTGGGTCTGCCCATTGGGCTTCCACAGGATGTCCGCCCCCTCCTGGAACGACGTGCCGCCGTGGGCGCGATCGGTCCGCGCCACCAGGTAAGGTGTCACGGCGAACAACGATTGCGCGTAGGCGGGCAGGTCCACGCGCTGGAAACTGGACAGGAACCGGCCGCGATCGAACCCGATGGCCGGCCAGGCCACGCGCTCGCCGGTGCCCGCGATCACGCGGTCGATGTAGAGCCCGATGCGGCGCGTATCGCCCTGCGGGCTGCGCATCGGCGCGATATACCAAGGGATGAGCACCTCCACCGAGTAGCCGTCGGCGTCCTGCGTCACGGCGTGGTCCCAGTTGCCGTCCCAGTCGTAGCTGAAGTCCGATTCGTTGGTGATCACCTCGTCGGCGATGCCGCCCTGCGACTTCACCTCGAAGTCGTAGCCCACCCGGCCGTCGCCGTTGAAATCGACCATCACGTTCACCCGGTCGACGCGAGCGTCTTCGTCGCGACGGGTCTGCTGGGTCGAACGGGGCACACCGGCCGGCTGGGTGACCCGCACCGCCACCGCGAGCCCCCGGGGCGTGGACAGCACCCAGGCCTCGGTCGGCTGGCTGCCGGGGTTGCCCGTCATCGGCTGGGTCTGCCGAAAGTCGGTAATATGCATCGCACCCGCCCATTCCGCCGGATCGATGCGCCCATCCACGGTGATCTCGCCCGCATGGGCGCAGGCGCAGGACAACGCGGCGATGAGAGCGAGGCGACGACGCATGGAATCCCCCAAGTCGTGAAAGCTTGCGACATGGGATGTGCCCCGGTCTACAAAGGTTGCGCATGACCCTTGGGCCATGCGCCCAGGCGCGTTCGCTGTCGGGGGTGGTATGCCCCAGCGGCCGGAGGCTCTGCTAAGGTCGGGCGACGCATCCACCCAGGGGTTTCCATGCTCGTCCGTACCTGCCTCGCGCTCGCCCTGCTGATTGCCCTGCCCGCCATCGCCGACGAGGCGAAGAAGACCCCCACCCCGAAAGAGCTGCTCGCGAAGGCGTCACCCGCGGAGTGGCGCACGCCCGATCCGAAAAACCTCGTCTACATGGACCTGCCGCAGGGCCGCGTCATCCTCGAACTGGCGCAAGACTGGTCGCCCGAACACGCCGCGAATATCCGCACGCTCATCCGGGAGCACTATTTCGACGGCACCCAGGTGATCCGCGTACAGGACAACTTCGTCACGCAGTGGGGCGATCCCGACGGCGACGATAAGAAGAAGGCCAAGAGCCTGGGCACGGCGAAGCAGACCCTACCGCCGGAGTTCACGCGCAAGGGCGGCAGCTACACGTTCACCCCACTGCCGGACGGCGACGTTTACGCGCCGGAGGTAGGGTTTTCGGAGGGTTTTCCGGTGGCGCGCGACACGAAGGCGGGCGAAGCGTGGATCGCCCACTGCTACGGCACGGTGGGCGTGGCACGCGACACCGGCGCCGAAACGGGCAACGGCAGTTCGCTCTACGCGATCATCGGTCAGGCACCGCGTAACCTCGACCGTAATCTCGCCGTCGCCGGCAAGGTGCTCAAGGGGATGGATATCCTCTCGGCCTATCCCCGCGGCGGTGAACCGATGGGTTTCTACGATTCGCCGTCGCAGCGCGTGACGATCCGCAGCGTGCGTCTGGCGGCCGACCTGCCTGCCGCCGAACGTACGCCCATCCAGGTGCTCCGCACGGACAGCAAGACCTTCGCCGCGCTCGTCGAGGCCAAGCGCAATCGCCGCGACGATTTCTACACGCGCCCGGCCGGAAAGATCGACCTTTGCAACATCAACGTGCCCGTGAGGGATCCGACGAAAAAACCGTGAGGACGGCGACCCCGCGGCAGCCAGCGTGCGCCTGCGCGCGACGGACAACCGCAGGCGTGCGCGTGCGAGGCTACCGGACCGGGTGGGTCTCGACCGACGTCGCACCGTCGGCCACGGCCTCGCGCAGGGCGCGCAGCTTCTCTTTCAGCTTCGCTTCGTTCACCGGCCCCACGCGGACCATGAATTTCTGCCCTGCGGATAACTGCTCGTACGCCGGGTTGGCGTAGGTGTAACCGTCTTTCTCGGGCAGCAGCTGGAGCGCGCCCTTGAGTTCGGGCGCCTCCAGCAGATGGTCGATCACTTCGACCAGGCGGTCGTTGAAGTAGCCGCCGGTGCCCAGGTCGCGATACGCCTGCTGGAAGAGCGGATAGTTGCGCTTGTACCAGGCCGCGGCGGCCTGCGGCGACACGCGGTCGGCCACGTACATATAGGTATCGTAGCGGGCGAAATTCCTGGACGACTCCACCAGCATGCCGTCGTCGGTCTGCACCTGGAAGGTGCCCGTCGGGGTGCGCAGCGGCAGCACGTTCATGCCGATCGTATGTCGGGGCAACGCATCGATGGTCGCCACCATGCGCGACACGATCGCCTCCGGACGCAGCAGCGACTTCAGCGCCCCGTCGCCGGACAGCGCCAGCAGGGCCGCCAGCACCGCCTCGTCGCTCTGTCCGAGCGACGGCAGCGCCGCCGTCGACGCGCCAGCGGGGTTGTCGATGGGATGTCTCGGTACGTCTGCGGCGACGCCGGCCGCTGCCGTGGACGACGCCGCGGGCGGCGCCAGGGACGGCGGCGCGGCATCGCGCGCCTGCTTCTCCCGGTAGAGGAACACGCCGACGACCGCGACGATGGCCACGACGAGCAACCCCGCCACCCATTTCGAACCTGACGACTGACGACTCAAGACACCGCACTCCGGCAACACCAGCCCCCATGGGACTACGAATGCGGCGGATGGTTCAAGGCGAGCCGGTCAGTTGGCCTTCATCGAAAACGAAATCGCGCAGCCGCATGCCGCTCGCGACACCGAGATCGAACCCGTAGGTCATGCGGACCGTGAGGCGGTGCTCGACGTGTCCACGCATCCTCCTCAACGGGCCGCAAGATGCCACCGCGGGGCGTTCTGACGAAAGCCCCGCGACGCTTTACCGGCTCTACATATTGCGGCGGTATTCGCCGCCCACGTCGTAGAGCGCGTGGCTGATCTGGCCCAGGCTGTTGTTCTTCACCGCATCCATCAGCTGCTCGAACACATTGCGGCGCTCGCGGGCGGTCTTCTGCAGGTTGCGCAGGCTATCGGGCGCGAGGCCATTGCGGGCCGCACCGTAACGCGTCACGTTGTCGATCTGCTGGCCCTTTTCCTCCGCCGTGGAGCGGATCAGCTCGATCTCGGTGGCGATCTCACCGCCATGGTCCTTGGGCAGGAAGGTGTTGACGCCGATGAGAGGCAGCGAGCCGTCGTGTTTCTTCTGCTCGTAGTACATCGATTCTTCCTGGATTTTGCCGCGCTGGTACATCGTGTCCATCGCGCCGAGTACGCCGCCGCGCTCGCTGATCGCCTCGAACTCCTTGTAGACCGCCTCTTCGACCAGATCGGTCAACTCGTCCACGACGAAGCTGCCCTGCCACGGGTTCTCGTTGAAGTTGAGGCCCAGCTCGCGATTGATGATGAGCTGGATGGCGACCGCGCGACGCACGCTCTCCTCGGTCGGCGTGGTGATCGCCTCGTCGTAGGCGTTGGTATGCAGGCTGTTGCAGTTGTCGAAAAGGGCGTAGAGCGCCTGCAATGTCGTGCGGATATCGTTGAACTGGATTTCCTGCGCGTGCAGCGAACGACCGGACGTCTGGATGTGATACTTCAGCATCTGGCTGCGCGGGCTCGCGCCGTAGCGCTCGCGCATCGCGCGAGCCCAGATGCGCCGGGCCACGCGGCCGATCACGGTGTACTCCGGATCCATGCCGTTGGAAAAGAAGAACGACAGGTTCGGCGCGAAATCGTCGATCGTCATCCCGCGCGCAAGGTAATACTCCACGATGGTGAAACCGTTGGACAGCGTGAAAGCCAGCTGGCTGATCGGATTCGCCCCCGCCTCGGCGATGTGGTAACCCGAGATCGACACCGAGTAGAAGTTACGCACCTTGTGGTCGACGAAATACTGCTGGATGTCGCCCATCATCCGCAGCGCGAACTCCGTGCTGAAGATGCACGTATTCTGCGCCTGGTCTTCTTTGAGGATGTCGGCCTGCACGGTGCCACGCACCGTGGCCAGGGTGTACGCCTTGATGCGGGCATAGGTCTGGGCGTCCACCACCTCTTCGCCGGAGATGCCCAGCAGCCCCAGGCCGAGACCGTCGTTGCCCTGCGGAAGATCACCGTGGTACCGGGGCCGGTTGCCGTCCGGATACAGCTCGGCGATGCGTGCGTTGGCCGCGTCCCAGCGCGACGGCTCTTCGTTGAGGTACTTCTCGATGTTCTGGTCGATCGCCGTGTTCATGAACATGGCGAGGATGATCGGCGCCGGGCCATTGATGGTCATCGACACCGACGTGGACGGCGCCGACAGATCGAAGCCCGAATACAGCTTCTTCATGTCGTCGAGCGTGGCGATGGAGACGCCCGAGTTGCCGATCTTGCCGTAGATATCCGGCCGGGGCGCGGGATCTTCCCCGTAGAGCGTCACCGAGTCGAACGCGGTCGAAAGGCGTGCGGCCGCCCCCCCCAGGGACAGGTAGTGGAACCGGCGATTGGTGCGTTCGGGGGTACCCTCGCCCGCGAACATGCGGGTCGGATCCTCGCCGGCGCGGCGATACGGGAACACGCCGCCCGTATACGGGTAGTGGCCGGGCAGGTTTTCGCGCATGAGGAACGACAGCAGCTCGCCCCAGTCCTTCGTTTTCGGCGGCGACACCTTGCGGATCTTCTGATGGCTCAGCGACTCGCGGTAGTTCTCCACGCGAAGGGTCTTGTCGCGCACGGTGTATTCGTTGAATTCAGCGGTGACCGACGCATAGCGCGAAGGCCACTCGCGCAGCAGGTTGATCGCCTCGCTGGACAGCTCGCGTACCGCTTCGTTGTAGCGCTGTCGAAGCGTCGCGAGGGAACGATCGCCATCGACCTGGAGCAACGCGTGGTCGTAGAGGTCGAAGGCGCGCGGCAGCGCCTCGTCCCCGATGTCCTTGAGCGATTCGTGGTAGTGCTGCGCCTTGCTCGCCGCCTCGGCCTGCTTCGCGATGCCGGCGTTGACCGCGCGCCCCTGCTCCGCGATCTCGGCGAGGTAACGTACGCGCTGGCCGGGGAACAGCACCGTCGCGCGAGGCTCGCGCAGGGCGGTGTCCACCTCGGGTGTCCACGTCGCCGACGGCAGCGCGAGCTTTTCGCGCAGCAGGCGGCACAGGTTCGCGAACATCCACGTCACGCCCGGGTCGTTGAACTGGCTGGCGATGGTGGGATACACCGGCACTTGCTCGTCGGCGAGCGAGAACGCGGTCCGGTTGCGCTTCCACTGCTTGCGCACGTCGCGCAAGGCATCTTCGGCGCCACGCTTGTCGTATTTGTTGAGCACCACCAGCTCGGCGAAATCGAGCATGTCGATCTTTTCGAGCTGGCTGGCGGCGCCGTATTCGCTGGTCATCACGTAGACCGGGAAATCGACGAGGTCGACGATCTCCGAGTCGCTCTGGCCGATGCCGGCGGTTTCGACGATCACCAGGTCGTAGGATTGCGCCTTGAGGAAATCGATGCAGTCGTGCAGCACCACCGAGGTCGCCGCGTGCTGCCGGCGCGTGGCCATCGAGCGCATGTACACACGCGGGCTGCGCAGCGAGTTCATGCGGATGCGGTCGCCCAGCAGGGCGCCGCCGCTGCGGCGACGGGTGGGGTCGACTGCGAGCACGGCGATGCGCATCTGCGGAAACGCATGAAGGAACCGCAGCAGCAGTTCGTCCACGACCGAGGATTTGCCCGCGCCGCCCGTGCCGGTCAGGCCGAGCACCGGCGTCTTACCGCCGGCAAGCTTCCACGCCTTGCGCAGGTGCTCGAGCTCCGCGTCGGGGAGCTGGTCCTCCTCGATCGCCGAGAGCATCGCGCCGATGGAGATTTCGTCGTCGATGGACGGCTCGCCCGGCGCGCCGTGGACGCGAGCCTGCTGGGCACGGCGCGTGCGCTGCATGACGTCGTCGATCATCTCGGCCAGGCCGAGCTTCATCCCGTCGTTGGGATGGTAGATGCGCTCCACCCCGTAGGCCTGGAGTTCGCGGATTTCTTCCGGCGTGATGGTGCCGCCGCCGCCACCGAATACCCGCACGTGGCCGGCGCCGCGCTCGCGCAGCATGTCCACCATGTACTTGAAGTATTCGACGTGGCCGCCCTGGTACGACGACAGCGCGATGGCATCGGCGTCTTCCTGCAGCGCCGCGCGGACCACGTCTTCCACCGAGCGGTTATGCCCCAGGTGGATCACCTCGGCACCCTGGCTCTGGATAATGCGCCGCATGATGTTGATGGCCGCATCGTGGCCGTCGAACAGGCTCGCCGCCGTGACGAAGCGCAACGGCGTGGCCTCCGCGTCGCTGTGGCTGGCGGGGATGGGCTTGGGCTGCGAGCTCATGGAGACTCCGGTAAGACGCGGGCGCGGGACGGGGGAATACGAAGTCTAGCGCCGCAGGCGCGTGGGTCTCTGACGCGGTGCAGCGAAGCCGCGCGCCCGACGGCACCCGATCCCCCGCTCACGCCGCGCGTGACGCACCCGCAGGCCCGCTCAGGGCGGCGACGCGTCGTCGTCGCGGATGAACGCCGTGCCGGCGAGGAAGGCCAACGCCGCCGTCATCACGGCATCGTCGTCGACGATGCGCCGATGGCCCAGTCGCCGTGTCTTGAGCAAGATCGACCGGGGCCAGAGACCCGCGTAAAGTTCGCCCTCGGCCACGGGGACATCCCGGTCGAAACAGTCGTGCACGATCAGCGCCGGCTGCCGCCGCCTCGGCGCGTGATGACGGATGTGAAGGGTATCGATGGCGACGCCCGTGCGCCGGGCCAGGGCGTCATGCAGGGAGGGCCGCAAACGCTCGCGCAGCCGCACGAAACGGGCGAATCGCCGCGTCGCCGCCTGAGGATCCGCCGCGGGAGCGATCAATACCACGCGCTCCGCGGTCCAGCCGTCGTCGAGCGCGAGCGTCGCGGCCGCGCCGCCGAGCGAATGGGCGACCACGCCCAGCGCGTCGCCGTAATGCCGCCCCACCGCCGCCAGCGTGCGCACGAAATCGGGCAACGTGCACAGGTCACCGCCGCTGTGGCCGTGTGCCGGCTGGTCGAACGCGACCGCCGCCCAGCCACGATCGCGCAACGACGGCACCCAGTTCTCCCAACGCAATCCCAGGCTCGACCAACCGTGCGCCAGCAACACGTAGGGCTGCGTGGCCGGATCGCCCCAGACATACGTGGCGATCGCCGCGTCGCCCACCGGCACGGTCTCGCGCCTGGCGGTGGTCGTACCCGCCGCGTGAACCGCACGCTCGCGACTGCTCGGCAACGGGGTCTGGAAGACCCGCGCGGCATGGGCGACGGTGCGCGTCGGTGCCAGCACGCTGCCCCACCGATAGGCCAGGCGCAGACCGAGCAGGGTCGCGACGGTGCGGACACCGAAACGGCGTGGAGGTTTCATGGGCGTCGTGGCACCGGCAGGCAGGAAAAGACGAACGCGCGGCAGGCTCAGACGCCGCGCCTTCGCTAGCTGAACATCCCCTCGCGCGAATGGTCAACCCACGCGGATCGAACCGCGTTCTTGCGCCCGGGTCCGCCATCGCGGACACGTCGAGGAGACACCGATCATGACGCGCCTTACCCGCAGTTTCGCCATCCTGGCCGCGCTGGGCCTGGCCACCGGCGCCGTGAGCGTCGCCCCGCCGGCCGCCGCGCGCGAGTACGTCACGGTGACCGTGACCGACCGTCCGCCGCCGCCTCGCTTCGAGCGGCCGCCGCCGGCGCGCATCGGGTACGTGTGGGCGCCGGGCTACTGGAACTGGTACGGCGGCCGCTACGTGTGGGTCGGCGGCCACTGGAATCCGGTGCGTCCGGGATACGTTTACCGGCCGCCGGTGTGGCGTCCTTACGGCCACGGCTGGCGCATCGAGCGCGAGACGTGGGTGCGTGACGGTGGCTGGCATCGTTAAGAAACCATGAGGTTGCTGCGGCGCAACGACACGCCTCCTTTTTAGGGGTTAAACTAGGCAGCTGACAGGACACATCGCCCCCGCCGTTACCCGGCCGGGGCGATTTTTTTGGACGATCAACCACAGGCCCGCGGCGTTCCGCCATGGGTATCTACCTGAAAGGCGAGCTGCCGCCGCCTGCAACTGGAGTTCGAGTTCGATGATTTTCGAAACCATCGCCAACACGGGACACGAAGAAGTCGTCTTCTGCCATAACAAGGACGCCGGCCTGAAGGCCATCATCGCGATCCACAACACCGTGCTTGGCCCGTCCCTGGGTGGCCTGCGCATGTGGCCGTACAAGACCGAGCAGGACGCCGTGAACGACGTGCTGCGCCTGTCGCGCGGCATGACCTACAAGAACGCGGTGGCCGGCCTCAACCTTGGCGGCGGCAAGGCCGTGATCATCGGCGATCCCTCCAAGGACAAGTCCGAGGCGCTGTTCCGCGCGTTCGGCCGCTTCGTCAACTCGCTCAACGGTCGCTACATCACGGCCGAAGACGTCGGCATCGACGTCAACGACATGGAATACGTGTTCCGTGAGACCGAATACGTGACCGGCGTGCACCAGGTGCACGGCGGTTCGGGCGACCCCTCGCCGTTCACCGCGTTCGGCACGCTGCAGGGCCTGATGGCCGCGCTGCAGGCCAAGTACGGCAACGAAGACGTGGGCAAGTACAGCTATGCGGTACAGGGCTGTGGCCACGTCGGCAGCGAATTCATCAAGCTGCTTCGCGAGCAGGGCGCGAAGGTGTTCATCACCGACATCAACAAGGAGCTCGTGCAGCGCTACGTCGACGAACTCGGCTGCGAGGCGGTGGAGCTCGACGAGATCTACGACGTCGACGCCGACGTCTACAGCCCCTGCGCGCTGGGCGGCACGGTCAACGAACAGACCATCGACCGCATCAAGGCCAAGATCATCTGCGGCGCGGCCAACAACCAGCTCGCCACCGACGCCATCGGCGACGAACTGGCCCGTCGCGGCGTGCTCTACGCTCCGGACTACGCGGTCAATGCCGGCGGCGTGATGAACGTCTCGCTCGAGATCGACGGCTACAACCGCGAGCGCGCCATGCGCATGATGCGCACCATCTACTACAACGTCGGCCGCATCTTCGAGATCTCCAACCGCGACAACATCCCGACCTACAAGGCCGCCGATCGCGTCGCCGAAGAGCGCATCGCCGCCATCGGCAAGATCCGCCTGCCGCACATGGGCAACAACGCCCCGCGTTTCCAGGGTCGCATGCGCGGTCAGTAAGCGTTACGCCCTGGCGTGTCGAAAAAAGCCACCGGAGTGATCCGGTGGCTTTTTTCTTGGTTCATCGCGCAAGTGCGGGGATGCCGCAAGGATGCGGGCCTTGCCGTCGGCTCGGACGGTGAGGCCCGAGCCTTCGGTGTCCACCCTCGAGGCGAGTTCCGTACCAAGGAGCGGCCGAAGGCCAATCAAGCCCATGGGCCGCGTCAGCGGCCTTCCCTACGGCACGCCGGGGAGGCTGCATGCATGCGGGCGTCGCCGCCGGCGTGGAGCGGTGGGGCCAGCGCTTTCGGTGTCCACCCTCGCGACACCGCCAAGTGCGACGCGCTCTGGCGCCACAAGGTCGCCACAGCACACCGACTCGCCGGACCCAACCATCACGCAGGTCCCGCCGCCTTGTCGTCCGACGTGGGCAAGAACATGCGCCGCCCAGTCCTTTACCGCCTCGGGTTCTGCTACACTTCGGCCGCCCTGGCTTCGTGTAAGGCGTTGCTTACACGGTGTTTTAGGGAAAGGGGGGCGCCATCCGCCGCGGTGGCCACAACCGGAACTTTCGATCACGACCTTCGTCGCTCCGGCGACGGTGCCGTCGCCTGTCGCCCCGCGACGGGGGCGCCCGCCGCGGGGCTGAAATGGACTTACCGAGCTATGAGCGCGATCCCAGCAGAAACCTTCACCTTCGACGACGTCCTGGCGCGCCTGCGTTCGGTGCTGCACGAGACGTTCGAGATCGACCCCGCCCGGGTCACGCCCGACGCCAACCTGTTCACCGACCTGGAGCTGGACAGCATCGACGCCATCGACCTGGCCATCCAGGTGCAGGACATGACTGGCACGCGCATCAAGCCGGAAGATTTCAAGAGCGTGCGCACGGTCGGCGACGTGGTCGCCACGGTGCAGAACCTGATCGCGCGCTGAGCGCCGCATGACGGTCGCGGACACCGCCGGCGCGACCGGTGCCGGGGGGCGCTTCGCCCCCTGCGCCGTGGTGCCGATCTACAACCACGGACGCAGCATCGCGGCCACCGCGCATGCCCTGGCAGCCCACGGCCTGCCGGTGATCATCGTCGATGACGGCTCCGACGCCGAAACACGCGCGATCCTCGACGCGCTCGTGGCAGGTCGCGAGGCGTTCCGGCTGATCCGGCTGCCGGTCAACGGCGGCAAGGGCAAGGCGCTCACGGCGGGGTTTCTCGCCGCCCATGACGCCGGCTACAGCCACGTGCTGCAGATCGACGCCGACGGCCAGCACGACACCGCGGACGCGCCCCGCTTTCTCGCCGAGAGCCGCCGGGCACCGGATGCCATGATCTGCGGCCGCCCCATCTACGACGACTCGGTGCCGAAGGCACGTCTCTACGGTCGCTATCTCACCCACGTATGCGTGTGGGCGGAAACGCTGTCGCTCGATATCCAGGACTCCATGTGCGGATACCGTCTCTACCCGCTGCCGGCGACCATCGCCGAAATCGCGCGAAAGCCGTTGCCCGCGCGGATGGACTTCGACACCGAGGTGGCCGTGCGGCTCTACTGGCGAGGCGTGCCGGTACGCAACCTGCCCACGCGGGTGACCTACCCCGAGAACGGCCTCTCCCATTTCCGCATGTGGCGCGACAACGCGCGCATCACCGCGATGCACACCCGCCTGCTGCTGGGCATGCTGCCTCGCGCTCCCCGACTCC
>CAJYHU010000323.1 GCA_913774655.1 uncultured Luteibacter sp.
GGTCGCCGAGCACCAGTTCGATGGCGACTCTGGGATACCGGACGCGAAAGCCGTCCAGCATCGGTGCCACGACAGCGCGACCGAACGCGGTCGGCGCGGCCACCCGCAAACGCCCCTGGGGAGGTCCATCGCGCAGTTCGCGGACCTCGTCCATCGCCCGGATGATCCGCTCCACGCCGGGGCGGCATTGTGCGTGGAAAAGGCATCCTTCGTGTGTGAGTGAGGTACCTCGCGTGTTGCGGGCGAACAGCCGCACGCCCAGGTGCTCCTCCAGCTTCTGTACGCTTCGACTGACCGCGGAACGCCCGACGCCGAGGCGTGTTGCGGCCTGCGCGAAGCTGCCTTCGGCCACCACCGTGATGAAGGACACCACGCCCGCGTAGCGCGTGGGCAACGCCGAGGCGATGATCTGCGTCGAAAGCTGACTCTCGTTCATGGGAGCGACTCCAAGGGTTCGTCACGGAGACGATCCAGCACGTTCCCATGTGACATCCGCCGTCGTGCGCGACGGGCAACAGCGCGATGCGCGTGCGATGCCTAGCCGGGTGTCCATCGCAGGCTTAGCCTGATCGCCATCCCCTTTTCTTGCCCGGAGGCATCCGTCATGGCCCAGCGTCTCGACTACGGTCAGCAATCGCCTGAACTCGTCAAAAAACTTGTCGAACTCAGCATGGCCAACCGCAAGGCCAGTATCGAACAAGGCACGCTCGATCTGGTCAACCTTCGTGCGTCGCAGATGAATGGTTGCGCGTTCTGCGTGGACATGCACGTAAAAGACGCCGTGATCCACGGTGAGCGTCCGCTTCGCCTGCACCATGTGGCGACGTGGCGCGAATCGCCGCTGTTTTCACCCCGCGAGCTCGCGGCGCTGGCGTGGACCGAGGCCCTCACCCATCTGCCGCCCCACGGCGTCGGCGACGAGGTCTATGCGCGAACACGTGAGCACTTCAGCGACAAGGAACTCTCCGACCTGACCTTCGCGATCATGACCATCAATGCCTGGAACCGGGTCAACGCCGCGTTCCATACGGTTCCCGGCTCGCAAGATGCCCTCTACGGGCTGGATCGCGCCCACCTCGTCTGACCGGGACGACCGCCCCCCTCGACGAAATGACTCCTTCGTGTCACAAACACGGGGGGATTTTCGTCCTGGGTCTTATGAACGACGCCACCGCCGCCTTTACCGCTCTCCGTCCCCGCCTGCACGGCATTGCCTACCGCATGCTGGGTTCCATCGCCGAATCCGAAGACCTGGTACAGGACATCTGGCTTAGCTGGCATGGGGTCGATCCGTCGTCGATCGATAACGCCGAAGCCTGGCTGGTGGCGGCCACCACGCGCCGCGCGATCGATCGCCTCCGCGCCGCCCGCACCCGCCGCGAGCACTATGTGGGCATCTGGTTACCCGAGCCCATCCTCACCGACGAGGGAGCCACCCCGGAAGACCTGCAGGAACTGGCGAGCGATGTGTCGGTGGCTTTCCTGCTCTTGCTTGAACGATTGACCCCGGAAGCCCGGGCGGCCTTCCTGCTGCGCGAAGTCTTCGATATCGACTACGCGGAGATCGCGCGCACGCTGGACAAAAACGAGGCCGCGTGCCGCCAGCTGGTGCACCGCGCAAAGGCGCAAGTACAGCGGGATCGGCCGCGCCGGCCGACCTCCGCCTCCCGCCCTTCGATGACCCTCGTCCGCCGGTTCGCGGAAGCGATGGCGGTTGGCGACCTCGATGCCCTGCGCGGGTTACTGGACGATGATGCGACGCTCGTAAGCGACGGCGGCGGCAAGGTGAACAGCTTTCCGCATCCGTTGCACGGCGCCGCGCGCATCGCGCATCTGTTCTACGCGCCGCACCTGCGCCCCCACGCAGCGATGCGCGTCGAGCCGGTGCGGGTCAACGGCGACTGGGCGGTGTCGCGGTATATCGACGGCGCGCTGGAATCGGTGCACACCTACGAAGCGGACGAGGACAGGATCATGGCTATCCACGTGCAGCGAAACCCGGACAAGCTGACACGATTCGTGCGCCATGCGCACGGATTTTCGACGTGAGGCGCGCGTCGCGCGAAGCCAGGGATCCCACGCGCCACCGCGCCGGTGCACGGGCCTGAAAACAGAACGCCTCCCGAGGGAGGCGTTCTGAGGCGATGACGGCGTCGAGGGATCAGCTGTATCGCACGCCGGTGATTTCGTAGTTCTTTACGCCGTTGGGCGCCTTGAACTCGAATTCATCGCCCTCGCTCTTGCCGATCAGGGCGCGCGCGATCGGCGACGAGACGGCGATGAGGTTCTGCTTGATGTCGGCTTCGATGTCGCCCACGATCGTATACGTCACTTCGGTATCGGCATCGAGATCGATCAGGTCGACGATGGCGCCGAACACGATCTTCTTGCCCGCGCCGAGCCGTTCGGTATCGATCACCTCGGCGTTGGAGAGCGCCGCTTCCAGCTCGTTGATACGGCCTTCGTTGAAGCCATGCAGTTCGCGGGCGGCGTGATACTCGGCATTTTCCTTGAGGTCGCCGTGCGCGCGCGCCTCGGCGACGGCCGCGATCAGCTCCTGACGCTTCGGCCCCTTCAACTGTTCCAACTCGGTGCGAAGACGATCCGCGCCTTTCTTGGTCAACGGAGGACGGGTGCTGCTCATGCGTGAAGCTCCTTGTGCAGATCCTGGAGGCTGT
>CAJYHU010000324.1 GCA_913774655.1 uncultured Luteibacter sp.
GTACCCGCGGCACGCGCGACGAACGGCAGGTGATCGTCACACTCACCGACCAGGGCAAGGCGTTGCGCGAAAAGGCCGGCGACGTGCCGGTCGACGTGTTCTGCGCCACCGGTTGCGACGTCGACCAGTTGCGCGGCCTCAAGGCTCAGCTGGAGACGCTGCGTGCCAGCCTCATCGCCGGCAGCGGCGACGCCTAGCCGCCCGGTGCCGTCATCTGACGCTGGATGTGATCGAGATACTGGTCGAGTTCCGCGACGCTGGCGAATACCTCGGCCACCGGCACCGCCTTGACGATGTCGAATACCTTCTTTACCTGCGGCTGCGGGTTGAGCAGCAACGTGCGCCCGTCGCGGTCGCGCATCTGCTTGCGCAGCAACGCGAGGCTGCGCAGTCCCGCGCTGCTGATGTAGTCGAGCGCGGAGAGGTCGAGCACCAGGGTGCCCCCGCTATCCACCATCGGCGTGACATCGCGCATGGCGTCGTCGAACTCAAGGTAGGTGGCGGCGTCGAGCCGGCCTTCGAGCCAGACCGTGCTGCGCGACGGTTGGGGGCTCTCGCTGCGGATGCTGAGACTCATCAGGGGCTCTCGTCGAAGGCTTGCGGACAGAAGTGCAGGATCACGCGATTGCCCTTGGGCCCGCGCGAATAGGTGAATGTGTCGGCGATGCTGCGCGCCAGGTGAAGGCCCAGGCCGCCGGCGTCGCGATCGGCGAGGTCGCCGGGCAGGTCGGGTGGCGCATGGCCGCCCGGATCAAACGCCTGACCGTCGTCGTTGAGTTCGAGTTCGACCCGTTGCGTCAGGATGCGCAGGTCGATGTCGATGTGACCGTCGCGGCCGTCCGGGTAGCCGTGTCGCACCGTGTTGACCAGCAGCTCCTCCAGTACGAGGCGCACGTCGGCGCGGCAACCTTCGTCGACGTGGCGTGCCCGGCGGAGGGTTTCCTCCGCGAGGTGGAGCGCCGAAAAAACGTCTTCCAGGCGATTAGGAATGCGCAACCGCATCGAGCCGGGCTCCTTCCGTGCCGCTGTCGTGCCACGTGATTGCGAGCACGGCGATGTCGTCGTAGGCCAGGGCGCCCTCGACGTAGTTGTCCACGTCGCGCAGCACGCGTTCGACGTAGGTTTCCGGCGTGGCGTCGTCTTCCACGCGCGCGACGCTTTCCAGCAGCGCGTCGGTGCCGTAGAGGCGCTGGTTGCCCGCGTGGGCTTCGCTGACGCCGTCGGTGTACATGAGCAAGGTATCGCCCCCGAGCAACGAGAGTACGCGCACAGGGTAGCGCGCTTCGGGGTCGAGGCCGAGGGCCGGGCCCGTTTCCACGTCCACGAGCACGGCGCTGTCCCCCGCGCGCAGCACCGGTTGTTCGTGGCCCGCGCTGGCCAGGGTGAGCAGGCCGGTGCCGGTCTCGACCACGCCGCAGAGCAGGGTCACGAACATGCAGGTGTCGTTGCCCTTGCACAGCTCGCGGTTGAGGGCCTGGAGGATGTCGCTCGGCGAGCGGGCGTGGGTGGCGAGCGTGCGGGCGAGGGTCACCGTGCGCGCCATGAAGAGCGCCGCGGGAATGCCCTTGTCGGACACGTCGCCGACCATGACGCAGACGTGCCGCGCGCCGAGCGCGAAATAGGTGTAGAGATCGCCGCCGACGGCCGAGGCCGGGCGCAGCGCGGCATGCAACTCGATGCGACCGTCACCGTCGAGCCAATGCGGGGCGGGGAGGAGGGCGAGCTGGATCTGCCGGGCGATCTCCAGCTCGCTGGCGATGCGCTCCTGTTCCCGCGCGGTACGCCGGGCCGTATCGATGTGACCGGCCAGCTGGTGCCGCATCTGGTCGAACGCCCGGGTCAGCCGCCCTACCTCGTCGTCGCGGCGCACCTCGGGCAGGGCGAAATCGAGGTCGCCCTGGGCGACGTTCTCGGCGCGGTCGGCCAGTACCGTGAGCGGTGCCATCAGCCGGCGGGTGATGGCCAGGGCGATCAACGACACGCCCATGAGCGCGAGCATGCCGAGCACGAGATCCACCAGATAGGTTCGGCGCAGGTCCGCGAGCACCTCGCGTTCGGGCATGGTCAGGCCGATGGTCCAGCGCGTGCCGCGGATGGGCACGAATGCGACCCACACCGGCTCGCTCACCCGGCCGCCTTCCTCCGGCGTGATCCGCACCGGGGTGCGGCCCTCGGTGACCGCGGAGAGGAGGGGGCGACTCGCCCGGGTCCCGACGTAGGATGTCCAGTCGTGGGCCAGGAATTCGCCGTCGCGGTCGAGCACGAAGGCCGAGGCGTGGGCGGGTTTGTCCAGCGATCCGAGCAGGGCCTGCAGCCAGTCCAGGCGGATCGTCGCATCGACCACGCCCTGGACCGGCACGGCCTGGCCGGGAATGGCCATGCTATATCGCACCTGCGCGTCGAGCGGGATGCCACGTCGTTCCGGCGGCTGCCAGCAGCCCTCGTCGCAATTGAGACCCTGAATGAACCAGGGCGAGGTCCAGTAGGGCTGCGGATCGGTGAGGTGGCTGCCCATCACCACGGCACCGCCGACCTTGCGCCGTGCCGTGGGCGCCTCTCCGTCGTGTGCCTGGCCGGCGCGGGGGACGAACGCCGCCCCGATTTCGGCGATCTCGGGATTGACGGTCAGGGCATCGCGGATGAGGGTGGCCGCCTGCGCATGCCGGGTGCCGACCTGTCCCGCCAGCACGCGGACGACCCGCGCCACGCCGTCGATGCGGCCGTGGATGCGGCTGGAGGCCGACTCGGCGATGGCCGCGGCCTCGCGCCGGGTCTGCTCGAGCATCTGCTCCCGGGTATGCGACAGCATCAAACCCCCGGTGACGATCAGCACGATCGCCGACCCCAGGAGCACCCCCAGGGCAAGCCGCGAGGCGACGCTGCGCAAGACCATCGCAATGCTCCAGGGAGGGTGACGGGCAATCTATGCCGGGCGGGGGCGGCGCGACAAGCGCGTCACCGCCATAATGGGCCATTCCCCAGCAAGGTCGATCCATGTCCGGCACCCAGCGCGACGTCGAATTCCGCTTCCTGGCCCAGCCCACCGACGTCAATTTCGGTGGAAAGGTGCACGGCGGCATGGCCATGAAGTGGCTTGACCAGGCCGGTTACGCCTGCGCCGTGGGCTGGAGCGGGGCGTATTGCGTCACGGTGTCGGTGAGCGGCATCCAGTTCCTCGCGCCCATCCTGATCGGTGACCTGGTGACCGTGCGGGCCCGCCTGATCCATACCGGTACGTCGAGCATGCACCTGGCGGTGGACATCCTGGCCCGTGACCTGCGCAGCGGCGAGGACCGCCTGGCGACGAGCTGTGTGATGGTCTTTGTGGCCATGGACAAGGCCGACGGTGGCAAGCCCACGCCCGTCCCGCCCTGGAGGCCGGTGTCCGATCGCGATCTGCGCCTGCAGCAATATGCTCTGAAGCTGATGGACATGTCCAAGGCGATGGAGCCTCTGGTGGCGGCGACGCGGGAGGCCTGACTGGCACGTCTTCCGCTTCCCAACGCGTCGGCGCGCCTGTACACTGCGCGGCCCACCCACCGGCCACCCGTACCGGTGGGGTGTCGTGGCAAGCCGGCATGTCGTGCGCGTCATCGAAACGTGCGGAAGATGTTGACAGTATCCGGGGCGCTCGCGACAATAGGCGTTCTTTGTTGGAGGAATACCCAAGCGGCCAACGGGGGCAGACTGTAAATCTGCTGGCTTACGCCTTCGGTGGTTCGAATCCACCTTCCTCCACCAGTACGAGTTCCGCGTAGTGCGGGAGTAGTTCAATGGTAGAACTTCAGCCTTCCAAGCTGATTGTGCGGGTTCGATTCCCGTCTCCCGCTCCATTGTTCTCGCGCGCGCTGCGTTTCGTGCTCATGTAGCTCAGTCGGTAGAGCACTTCCTTGGTAAGGAAGAGGTCGCTGGTTCGATTCCAGTCATGAGCACCATCTTCGTCGTCCGCGACGGTTCCTTTTTTTCTATCTCATTGGCTCCAGCGGAGTTTAGCGCTCATGGCAAAGGGTAAGTTCGAACGCACCAAGCCGCACGTCAACGTCGGCACCATTGGCCACGTCGATCACGGCAAGACCACGCTGACGGCTGCCCTGACGAAGGTCGGCGCCGAGCGTTTCGGTGGCGAGTTCAAGGATTACGGCTCGATCGACGCGGCGCCGGAAGAGAAGGCTCGCGGCATCACGATCTCGACCGCCCACGTCGAATACGAATCGCCGACCCGCCATTACGGTCACGTCGACTGCCCGGGTCACGCTGACTACGTCAAGAACATGATCACCGGTGCCGCCCAGATGGACGGTGCGATCCTGGTGTGCTCGGCCGCCGATGGCCCGATGCCGCAGACCCGTGAGCACATCCTGCTCTCGCGTCAGGTCGGCGTGCCGTACATCGTGGTCTTCCTGAACAAGGCCGACATGGTCGACGACGCCGAGCTCCTCGAGCTCGTCGAGATGGAAGTCCGCGAGCTGCTTTCGAAGTACGAGTTCCCGGGCGACGACACCCCGATCATCTCGGGTTCGGCGCGCCTCGCGCTCGATGGCGACCAGTCCGATATCGGCGTGCCGTCGATCATCAAGCTGGTCGATGCGCTGGATACCTGGATTCCCGAGCCGGAGCGTGAAATCGCCAAGCCGTTCCTGCTTCCGGTCGAAGACGTGTTCTCGATCTCGGGTCGCGGTACGGTGCTGACCGGTCGCGTTGAGCGCGGCATCGTCAAGGTGGGTGACCCGGCGGAAGTCGTGGGCCTGCGCGACACCCAGACCACCACGGTGACGGGCGTCGAAATGTTTCGCAAGCTGCTTGACCAGGGTCAGGCCGGTGACAACGTCGGCGTGCTGGTTCGCGGTCTGAAGCGTGAAGACGTCGAGCGTGGCCAGGTGCTGGCCAAGCCGGGTTCGGTGACCCCGCACACGGACTTCGAGGGCGAAATCTACGTCTTGTCGAAGGACGAGGGCGGTCGCCACACCCCGTTCTTCAGCAACTACCGTCCCCAGTTCTACTTCCGCACCACGGACGTGACGGGTTCCATCAAGCTGCCGGAAGGCACTGAGATGGTGATGCCGGGCGATAACGTGAGAATCACGGTGTCCCTTGGCTTCCCGATCGCCATGGACGAAGGTCTGCGCTTCGCGATCCGCGAAGGCGGCCGCACCGTGGGTGCCGGCGTCGTCTCGAAGATCATCAAGTAATGAGTGACGCCAGCCCTTAGGGCTGGCGCCCAGTCGCAGGGCGGTCGATCCTTGATCGTCCGTCCTTGCGGTTTAGCCGTTTTACCCGTACGCCAGTAGCTCAATTGGCAGAGCAGCGGTCTCCAAAACCGCAGGTTGGGGGTTCGAGTCCCTCCTGGCGTGCCACTCCTGAGCGCGCATGAACACGAAGGCACAAGAAGCCAAGGGTATGAGCCCGGCCGATATCGGCAAGCTGGCGCTTGCGCTGGTCGTGCTCGCCGCCGGTATCGCCGGTTTCTACTATTTCTCCGACAACCCGTCCGTGCCGACGTTCGCGCGTGTGGCCGGGGTGATCGTCGCCGTCGCCGCCGCCCTGGCGATCGGTTCTTTCACGGTCCCGGGCCGTAAGCTGCGCGGTTTTATCGCTGAGTCGCAGTTCGAGTTGCGCAAGGTCGTGTGGCCGACGCGCGACGAAACGCTGAAGACCACGGGCATCATCATCGTGGTCGTCATCATTCTTTCGCTGCTGATGGGGCTCATCGACTGGTTGTTGAAGTCGATCGTGCTCGATTGGCTGCTCAAGCTCGGACATTGAGGTAAGGCATGAGCAAACGTTGGTACGTCGTTCACGCCTATTCGGGGTTCGAGCAGCAGGTTCGCAAGGCCCTCGAAGAGCGCGTCAAGCGCGAGGGCATGGAAGAAAAATTCGGTGAAATCCTGGTTCCGACCGAGGAAGTCATCGAAATGCGCAACGGCCAGAAGCGCCGTAGTGAGCGCAAGTTCTTCCCGGGCTACGTTCTGGTGCAGATCGAGACCGATACCAGTGGCAAGACGCCACGTATCGACGACGAATGCTGGCACCTGGTCAAGGAAACCCCGAAGGTCATGGGGTTTATCGGCGGCACCGCCGACCGCCCGCATCCGATCCGCGATGCCGAGGCCGACAACATCCTGAGTCGCGTGCGCGAGGGTGTCGAAAAGCCCCGTCCCAAGGTGCTCTTCGAGCCGGGCGAAATGGTTCGCGTCACCGATGGTCCGTTCAACGACTTCAACGGCGTGGTCGAAGAAGTCAACTACGAAAAGAGCCGGCTGCGTGTGGCGGTGCTCATTTTCGGTCGTTCCACCCCGGTCGAGCTCGAGTTCGGCCAGGTCGAGAAGGCCTGAGGCGGCAACCACCGCTTCGTGGCCCGGGTTTGCTTAACCTGGGCCTAATGCCTATAATGCCCGGTCCACGCTGGAGCTTTGTGCTCCGGCGTGTCCGTGTTTAAGGGGTTCGCAAGCGCGACCCCATCACCCCCAGGGACGGTCTACAGCGAGGAGCCGCAAGGCGCCAGCACTCGCGAGGAATATCAAATGGCAAAGAAAGTCATTGGTTACATCAAGCTGCAGGTGAAGGCCGGTCAGGCCAATCCGTCGCCGCCGGTCGGCCCGGCGCTCGGTCAGCGCGGTCTGAACATCATGGAGTTCTGCAAGGCCTTCAACGCCGCCACGCAGAAGCTCGAGCCGGGTCTTCCGATCCCGGTCGTGATTACCGCCTACTCCGATCGTACCTTCACCTTCATCACGAAGACCCCTCCGGCCTCGATCCTCCTCAAGAAGATCACGGGCGTGGCGAAGGGCTCGCAGAAGCCGAACACCGACAAGGTGGGCAAGGTCACCCGCGCCCAGCTCGAGGAGATCGCGAAGCAGAAGGAGCCGGATCTCACGGCTGCCGATCTCGATGCCGCCGTGCGTACGATCGCCGGTAGCGCGCGTTCCATGGGTCTGGTGGTGGAGGGTTAAGACATGGCAAAGCTCACCAAGCGTATGAAGGCCGCCTCGGCCGCCGTCCAGCCGGGCAAGACCTACGCGCTCGACGAAGCGCTGAAGATCGTCAAGGACAACGCCAAGGCCAAGTTCGCCGAGTCCGTGGACGTCGCCGTCCGCCTCGGCATCGACGCGAAGAAGTCCGACCAGGGCGTCCGCGGCGCGTCGCTGCTGCCGCACGGCACCGGTAAGACCATCAAGGTCGCCGTGTTCGTTCCCCCGGGCGAAAAGGCCGAAGCCGCCCTCGCCGCCGGCGCCGACGCCGTGGGTATGGACGACCTCGCCGAGAAGATGCAGGCAGGTGATCTCGACTTCGGTCGCGTCATCGCCACGCCGGACGCCATGCGCGTCGTCGGTAAGCT
>CAJYHU010000325.1 GCA_913774655.1 uncultured Luteibacter sp.
AGCGCATGCGCACGGTGCAGGCACTGGGCGCACCCAACATCGCCTACTACCCCGACGACTTCATCAAGGACCACCCCGCGCTGGAAAGCATCCGACCGTATATCTCGGCCGCCGACTATCCCTACCCGGCGCCCGCGCGATGAACGGTGGCGTGCTGCATTTCCTGCTGGAGTTCGCGTTTTTCTATCCGATGGTGATGTCGCTGATCTGGATGTGCGGCGGCGTGCTGTATTTCATCCGTTGGGAGCGCGACGAACCCTTGCGCGTGACGCCGCCTGAACTGCCCGACTACCCGATGGTGTCGCTGGTGGTGCCCTGCCACAACGAGGGCGAACAGGTACGCGAGACCATCGCCCACCTTGCCGCACAGAAATACCCACACTTCGAAATCATCGCGATCAACGACGGCTCCACCGACGACACCGGCACCCAGCTCGATCAACTGCTGGAGCAGTATCCCGCGTTGCGGGTCATCCACATGGCGAGCAACCAGGGCAAGGCCATGGGATTGCGCGCCGCCGCCCTCGCGTCTCGCGCCGACTTCCTGGTATGCGTCGACGGCGACGCCTTGCTCGACGACTACGCTACCCACTGGCTGGTCTCGCACATGCTGGAGAGCCCTCGCGTCGCGGCAGTCACCGGCAACCCGCGCATCCGTAACCGCTCCACCCTTCTGGGCAAGCTCCAGGTCGGTGAGTTTTCGTCGATCATCGGCCTGATCAAGCGCGCCCAGCGGATCTACGGGCGCATCTTCACCGTGTCGGGCGTGATCGCCTGTTTCCGCAAGAGCGCGCTGCATGACGTGGGCTACTGGAACACCGACATGGTCACCGAAGACATCGACGTGAGCTGGCGCCTGCAGATGCGTCATTGGGAAATCCGCTACGAACCGAACGCGCTGTGCTGGATCCTCATGCCCGAAACGTTGCGCGGCTTATGGAAACAGCGACTGCGCTGGGCGCAAGGTGGTTCGGAAGTGTTGCTGCGCTATGGCCGCAAGCTGCTGAAATGGCGCCAGCGGCGCATGTGGCCGGTGGCGATCGAATACGTCGCCAGCCTCGTCTGGTCGTACACCATGGCCATCATCATCACGTTGTGGGTGGTGGGGCGGTTCGTGCCGCTACCGCCCTCGCTTTACATCAACACGCTCTTGCCCCAGTGGCACGGCGTGGTGCTGGGTGCCATCTGCCTGCTGCAGTTTCTCATTAGCCTGCTTGTCGACCGGCGCTACGAGACGCGCATCGGGCGTAACTACTACTGGATGATCTGGTACCCGCTGGTGTATTGGCTGCTCAACACGGCCACGGCCATCGTCGCGATGCCCAAGGCGCTGATGAAGCGCAAGGGTACCCGCGCGGTGTGGGTCAGCCCGGACCGGGGGCTTCGATGAAAGCGGAAAGCATCGTCATCCAGCGGCCGGAGCGTCAGTCCGCCGCGCAGAAGCTGATGTTCGCCATCGTGACGGTGGCCGCCTGGGTGTTCTGGGTGTTTCTCTGGCTGCCACTGGTCACCCTGGGCGCCTGGGCCTTCGGGCTGCACGACGCCTGGTTGCAGCTGCACGTGCTCGATCGCGAGGAAGACAGCGGCAACCTGCGCATCGTGCTCGGCTGCGCCATGGCATCCGCCGCCGTGTTCACCGCCTGGTCGATGTACAACTACAAGCGCTTCGCCGGTCGGCAGAAGCGCCGGGGTAACGCACCTGTCGACGTGGTGGAAACCGCGCGTTCGATCGGCGCCACCACAGACGACGCCCTCCGCATGCAATCGCACCGCCGGGTGGTGGTACGGGTGGCGGACGACGGCTTCATGAGCCTCGACGACGCGCGCTGACGGTCGACGCGTTCAGTCAGAATCGCCCGATCAACGAATGCTCCCACGACTCGGGGCGGGCAAAGCGGTAATGGACCGCCATCCACTCCGCGCCGTCCGCGTAGCCGAAACGTTCGGCGAGCATCATCCAGACCATGCGCCAGCGTCGGTACCACAAGCCCGCGGCATCGCCATGCAGGTCGCGGAGCACCGCCATCACGGCGTCGCGGGCGGCATCCTGGTTGGCAAGCCAATGGTTGGCGGTGCGCTGGTAGTGCGTGCCGTCGATGAGCCAGCGACGCTCGACATGCAGGTCGTCCTGAAACCACAGAGGGGCGTCGACCGAAGGCACCGCGCCCCCGGTGAAGCCATGGCGCCTTGCCCAACCGCCGTGGGCGGGCACGACTGGCGCGTACGACAGGGTGCGATGGGCAACGAAGTGCGCGAAGCACTTGCCGCCAGGCCGGAGCCATCGGGCGATGCGGGCCAGCAGCACCCGGTAGCTGCTCACCCGGTCGAGCAACTCCACCGTCACCACACGATCGAAGCTCCCAGGGATCGCGTCGAATCCCGCGACGCCCCCATGGACCACCTGCACGTTGCGACGCCCTTCACGCTCGCAGCACCCCCGGATGTAATCGTACTGGGCCATGCAATCGGTCACGGCGGTGATACGTGCGTGGGGAAAGCGGCGGGCCATCCACAACGTGAGAGCCCCCCATCCGCAACCCAACTCGAGGATCGCCTGGTGGTCGTCCAGTTCCGCACGCGCGCCGCATAGTTCGAGCATCGCATCCTCCGCCTGGGCGAGCGTCTCCTGCCCGGAGGGGTAATAGCATCCGGCGGATGCCAGTCGCGGACCGAGACAGTGGCGGAAAAACCGTGGCGGCACGTCGCGCAGCGGCCCCAGCAGCGGCGACGCGCGCACGGTGAGTTCGGCCTGTCCGAATGCGTCGATCTCCCGTTGGCGTGCCCCATCCGTCGCGGCCGTTTCGCCGGATCGTTCGGTCGAGAGACGTTTTGCACAAAATCGGCGAACCATGAAGCGAAAGGCGGCGTCGGGAAGCAGGCCCCGCTCCACGAGGCCACAAAGCCCACGCGCGGGACGTTCGGGACCGGACGGGCCGGCGGAGGGGACGGATGACATGACGCATCTCTCGCTGAGAGCCCGCGGCGGGCATGCGGGGGTATACGAAGCGTCCGCGCTCCCGGATGCGTTCCGCCTACCCTGCGTTAGGCGTACATCGTTCGTGATATATCAGCGTCACGCCCTTGCCGAACGCCGACGGATTCGCATGACCGTAAGCCCTGCTCCGAGGGAGCATGATGTCCTGACCGACCTGCTCACGCAGGTGGGGTACCGCAACGAGAAGGCGTTCGCCGAACTG
Source organism: uncultured Luteibacter sp. (assembly GCA_913774655.1). Taxonomy (GTDB): domain Bacteria; phylum Pseudomonadota; class Gammaproteobacteria; order Xanthomonadales; family Rhodanobacteraceae; genus Luteibacter; species Luteibacter sahnii. Next base: position 3,198 of record CAJYHU010000325.1, read on the forward strand.
TATCGACGTACATCCGCCCGCTTGTTCGGCCTGTGCATGCGCATGATGGGCGATCCCGACGACGCCGAGGAAACACTCCAGGAATGCTTCGTCGTCGTTTGGCACCGCGCGCCCCTGTTCGACCCGCGCCTGGCCGGTGCGATGACCTGGCTGATGGCCATCGCCCGCAACAAGGCGATCGACCGCCTGCGCCAACGGCCGCGAACGCAGGGCGCACGGGATATCGACTGGGACGCGCTGCCCGATACCTCGCCTGGCCCCGCCGAGGACGGCGAAAACGACCTTGCCTACCGGCGCCTCAGCGATTGCCTGGGTGCGCTGGAAAACCGCCAGCGCTACTGCGTGCGTGACGCGTTCTTCAGCGGCCTGACCTACGTCGAACTCGCCGAACGCATGCAGGTGCCCCTGGGCACGATGAAAAGTTGGATACGCCGGGCCCTGCAACAACTCAGGGCGTGCATGACGCCATGAACGACGACATCGAGATGGACAAGGACAACCTGCGTTACGCCGAGTACGTGCTCGGCGTGCTCGACGCCGATGCGCGCGCCGCCGTGGCACGTGAGGTCGCTTCCGGCACCGACGCCGCCGCCGCGGTCGCCTTATGGCAGCGGCGGCTCATGCCCCTCGCCACGGAAGTCGCCGGGGTGACGCCACCCGCACACGTGTGGTCGTCGATCCGGCGCCGCCTCGGCATGACGACACCCGCGCGCGTGCCATGGCTGCGCAGCCTGGCGTTGTGGCGCTGGATCGGCGCGGGCGCGACGGCGTTCGCCGCCGCCATGCTGGTGGTGACGTTGACCCGCCCTTCCGTGCCCGGCGCCACGAATGCGCCGGCCCGCTTGTGGGTATCGACCCTGGTCGCCGACGACGGCAAGGCGTGGTGGACGGCGACCGTCGACCCCGGCCGGTCCGAGACCGTCGTGCAACCGGGAAGCCCCGGCGCCCTGGCCGCCGGCCGTGACACGCAACTGTGGATCGTGCCCGAGGGCGGCAGGCCCGTATCCATGGGCG
>CAJYHU010000326.1 GCA_913774655.1 uncultured Luteibacter sp.
GCGGTGTCGTCATGCATGGGAGGTGTCCTTCGCGTCGTCGCGCGGGTGCAGGCGGCCGGCGCTGACCAGGGCGATGGCGGGTAAGTCGGGGTCGATCAGGCGCGGCTCGATCTCGAGCGCGAGCGGCAGGCGGGCGAGGTCGGCGGTGCCGCCTTCGAGCGCGGCGGATTCCGGATCGCCGAGAAGGCCGAGCAGCGAAAGGCGGTAGGCGGACAGCGCGTAGTCGTCGCCGATCAGCGTGGCGGCCAATTCACGGGGCGCGGCGATGGTCGCCAGCTCCGCGTGCCAGTCGTCGAGGAAGCGCAGGTCGTCTTCGCTGGTCGGCAGTTCAGCGGTGTCCGGTGGCGCTTCCGCGCCGGGCAACGTGGTGACGTCGGCAGCGAGACGCTCGCGTTCGAGCAGTTCGTACTCGGCCACGTCCAGGGCGATCTGGTCATGGAGAAAGGGGGCGGGAAGCGGCAGACGAAGCTGGCCGTCTTCGAAGGCGGCCAACGCGTCGACCGCCTGTGCACGCAGCCAGCCGACTAGGTCGGACGAGGACAGGCCGGTGCGGCCCAGGTGCACCCGATGCTGGTCGATCTTGTTGAGCTCTCGCTGGAACACGCCGGCCTGGCGCAGCAACGCGCTCTGGGCGCGGCCCACGGCCTGCGCCAGTCGCGGCGCGGCCGGTTCGAGCTCGTCCTGGGTGGTGATGGCCGCCACCACCTCGGTGCCTTTCTCCACCCAGGTCCACACCGATTCGAGACGGTCGGCCGCGCGGCGGATGCGATGCTCGGAGCCCGAGAGCACCGCACGGTCGAAATCGTCCTTGAGTTCGGTAAGGCGCGACAGCAGGTGTCCCAGTTCGTCCACCGAGACGCGGCCCACGGCCTGCCCCGCCGCCAGCTGCGCGGTGAGGTAGCCCAGGCCGTCCTCGTCGTCGCGCTCGAATTCGAGCATCGTCGCCAACGCGCCGAGCGCCTTGCGGCCGATCGGGCCCACGCGGTAGCGCTGTGTCTCGTTGTCGTAGACGAGGATGTCGTGCTCTTTCAGGCGCTGGACGACGGTTTCGAGCTTGACCGGATCGACGAACGCCAGGTGGTCGCGGATCTCCTGCGGCGTCCACTCCGTGGCGTGCGAGCGCGCGCCGAGGGTGCGCAGCACGAGCAGGCGCAGCAGCACCTGGGTTTCACCGCCGTGGAACAGGGCAGAAAACGCGCGCAGGAGGCCACGGCCGCGCAATAGCGGAAAGAGGGAGGGGAGGTCCTCCGCGACGATGCCGTCGCGGAAAACATCCTGCAGGCGTTCGTCGTGGAGGGCGGCGTCGGGCGTGCCGCTCAACGCCGGTCGACGCCGACGAACCGGAGGAACTCGCTGCGCGTGCGCGGATCTTCGCGGAAGCTGCCGAGCATCTGGCTGGTGACCATCGACACGCCACGCTTGTGCACGCCACGGGTGGTCATGCATTCGTGGCTGGCGTCGATCACCACGCCCACGCCGCGCGGGCGCAGGGTGTCGTCGATGCAGTGGGCGATCTGCGCGGTGAGTTTTTCCTGCACCTGGAAACGGCGGGCGAACCCGTCGACCACGCGGGCCAGCTTGCTGATGCCGACCACGCGGTCGGTGGGCACGTAACCCACGTGCGCGCGACCGATGATCGGCGCCATGTGGTGCTCGCAGTGGCTCTCGAACTCGATGTCGCGCAGCACGATCATCTCGTCGTAGCCGGCCACTTCCTCGAAGGTGCGGCGTAGGTATTCGGCCGGGTCTTCGTCGTAGCCACGGAACCAGTCGGAATAGGCCTTGACCACGCGCTTGGGCGTGTCGAGCAGGCCCTCGCGCGCGGGGTCTTCACCCGCCCACAGCAGGAGGGTGCGCACGGCCTCTTCGGCCTGCTCGCGGGTGACCGGGCGGGACGGGGGAGCGTCGCTCATGGGGCTGGAATCCTCGGGATCGTGCAAACGCGCATTGTAGCGCGGCCCATGCGTTCGGGCGTCCTTTCCTTGCAGGGATCGGAAGGCGCGTTCGCCAGGGGCGTATGCCCCCCGGCGTGGCCGCCGGCTTGCATCGGGACGACGCTCCCCGGGGAGCGGACGCCAGACCCGGGCCGGACGTGCCCTCGTCAGTCGTCCGATCCCTCGGGCGGGGCCTCGTCCGTCCCGGCCCCCAGTTCGAGCAGCTGCTGTGTCTCCTCGCCGCCCAGCGTCTCCACCCCACGCAGGCGCCGCTCGATGGCGCGGGTGCGGACCCCTGCGCTGTCGATGCTGTTGCGCACGGTGTCCAGCTGCTTGCGGGTCTTCTCCAGCACCGCACCGAACTTGCTGAACTCGTTCTTTACCGCGCCCAGCACCTGCCACACCTCCGAGGAACGCTTCTCGATGGCCAGGGTGCGGAAACCCATCTGCAAGCTGTTCAGCAGCGCGGTGAGCGTCGTCGGGCCGGCCACGGTCACCCGGTGCTCGCGCTGGAGCTGGTCGGACAACCCTGGACGGCGGATCACCTCCGCGTAGAGGCCTTCCGTCGGCAGGAAAAGGATCGCGAAATCGGTGGTGTGCGGCGGGGCCACGTACTTGCCGCGGATCCGCTTGGCCTCCTCGCGCACGCGCAGCTCCAAGGCCTTGCCTGCGCTCAGCACGCCGTCGGCGTCGGCGGCGTCCTGGGCGTCGAGCAGGCGCTGGTAGTCCTCGATCGGGTATTTGGCGTCGATCGGCAGCCACACGGGCTCGCCGTCATCGGCGCCTGGCAGCCGGATGGCGTATTCCACGCGCTCGACCGACCCCGGTACGGTGGCGACGTTGGCGGCGTACTGCTCCGCGACGAGGATCTGCTCCAGCAGGGCGCCCAACTGCACCTCGCCGAACGTGCCCCGGGTCTTCACGTTGGTCAGCACGCGCTTGAGGTCGCCCACGCCAGCGGCCAGCGCCTGCATTTCGCCCAGCCCGCGCTGCACGGCCTCGAGCCGCTCGGAGACCAGCTGGAACGACTGGCCCAGGCGGGTTTCGAGGGTGGATTGCAGCTTTTCGTCGACGGTGGCGCGCATCTGATCCAGCTTGGCGGCGTTGTCCTGCTGGATGGCGGCGAGGCGCGTTTCGAGCGTGGAACGCACGTCGGCCAGCCGTTTCTCGTTGTCGGCGGTGAGCGTGGCGAGGCGTTGGTCGATGCGTTCGCCGAAGTGCTTGAGGGTGAGCGCGGATTCCTCGCGCGTCTTGCGCGCGTCGTCGGCCAGGCCCTGCCGCAGCGACTGCAGGCCGTTGTCGGTGCGCTCGGTGAGCTGATCGAGACGGCGCGCGAAGCCCTCGATGCGTTCCTGCTGACGCTCGGACGCGGCCTGGAGTTGCTCCTGCACGTGGCCGCGGAACTGGCCGAAGCTCTCGCCCAGCTCGCTGCGTCCCGCGCGTTGTTCGTCGCGAAGCACAGCCTCGAGCCGACGGGAGTCCTCGCGCAGGGCGTCCAGACGCGCCGCGCTGCCGTCGTCGCCCTGGCGACGCGAAAGAAGAACGAGGAGAAGGCCCACGCAGGCCAGGGCCAGCACGAGCAGGGCGATGAGGAGGATCGTGTCGAGAGTCATGCCGTCAAGTGTCGTGGGGTCGGGCGCGGGGGGCAATGGCCCCGCGCTCGCCGCGGCGCGGCAGGTGCCCTGCACCCTTGAGGTTCATCGCGTCATTCGCCCCGGCCGTCACGAGGGTTCGCGGACACGGTCCGCTCCCACCCGCACGCTGTAGCGGCCACCCGCTACCCAAGGGGATCGATGGCATCGCCGATCCGCGCTATCGCCGCCTCAGATCTCGCGGTTGCCGACGATGACCACGTCCGCCGGACGCTTTGCGAACAGTCCCACGCAGACCACGCCGACGATCTGGTTGAGCTGGGCCTCCAGCCCCAGCGGATCGGTGATGCGCCACCCGTGGACGTCGATGATCCAGTTGCCGTTGTCGGTGACGACGCCGTCGCGCCATACCGGCGTGCCGCCCATGGCGGTGATCTCGCGCGCCACAAGGCTGCGTGCCATCGGAATGACCTCGACGGGCAACGGAAACCGGCCGAGCACGTCGACTTGCTTCGTGGCGTCGATAATGCAGACGAACCGGTCGGAGGCCGCCGCCACGATCTTCTCGCGCGTGAGCGCCGCGCCACCACCCTTGATCAGGCGCTTGTGCGGATCGCACTCGTCGGCGCCGTCCACGTAGAGGTCGAGCCGCCCGGCGGCATTGAGATCGAGCACGTCGAAGCCCAGCTTGCGCAGGCGTTCGCTGGACGCTTCGGAACTGGACACGCAGGCCTTGATGCGGTCGCGGTACTGGGCCAGTTCGTCGATGAAGAAGTTCACCGTCGAGCCGGTACCTACGCCGATGATCCCACCCTTGAAGTGGCCGTTGCCAACATATTTGTAGGCGGCGGTCTCGGCGGCGAGGCGCTTTTCGTTGTCCTGGCTCATGCGTTCTCCAGCGTCAGGATGAAGTCCCAGTCGCCCTTGGCGACGGGCATGACCGAAAGACGGTTGCCTTTGCGCACGAGCGGCATGTCGGCCAGTTCGTCGTGCTTCTTGAGTTCGTCGAGCGAAATCGTGCGCTTGAGCTTGCGCTCGAATTTGACGTCGACCAGCATCCAGCGCGGCTCCTCGCGCGTGCTCTTCTCGTCGTAGTACTTCGACTTCGGGTGAAACTGGCTTTCGTCCGGGTACGACGGCGACGCCACCGAGGCGATGCCGACGATGCCCGGCACGTCGGTGTTGGAGTGGTAGAAGAAGATCCGGTCGCCCACTTTCATGCCGTCGCGCATGAAGTTTCGCGCCTGGTAATTACGCACGCCGTCCCAGGGTTCCACGCCCTTGCGCTGGAGGTCGTCGATGGA
>CAJYHU010000327.1 GCA_913774655.1 uncultured Luteibacter sp.
GACGGCGGCACCGGCCGGGCCAGGTCCACGCGCACCACCGTGTGGTCGGTGTCGGGGCCGCCGTCGGGATGCACGTAGCGCCACGTCAGCGGTGCGCCATCCTGCTCCACCGTGCCCAGATCGATATAGCCCCACTCGCCCTTCTTCAGTTGGGCAAGGCCCCTCGTATCGTCGTCGGCCAGCAGGCGACGCTCGGTGAAAAACAGGCTGCCTTCGCCCTCGAACGCGTTGAGATACAGGTGCAGGAAGACCGCGCCGACGGAACGATCGCTGCGGTTACGCCAGGTCAGCTGCTGGCGCCCGTCCACGGCATGCCGCGCGGCATCCAGACGGGCCTGAATGCGGTAGGACACCACCCGGTCCGATAACGTCGGCTCGTTCCCCGTGCGCGGACCACCCCAGGCGTTTGGTGCGCTCGGCGTGCGAACGTAGGCCGCGTCGGCCGCCACGAAGGGAATGTCCGCAGGGGGTGCCACCGCCGGGGGCGCGACGCTGCCGGCGGGTGCGGGCGCGGGCAGTGGCGCCTCCTGGGCGACGCTGGCACTCGCGCAGGCGAGCAGGCCCACGGCAACGTGGCGGACGAATCCGGATGCCTCACGGCGCATCGATGTTTCCCCTGAAGACGATCGGTTGACGCGACGGCCGGAGCCGCTGGAGCACGCACGGGGGGTGCCTTTCCCTCAACCGGAAAAGGCGCGCTCCCGCATCCATTTGGTGACGATCCACTTCTCTCCCCGCGTCACCGGCGCGCCACCGTGCAACGTCAGCGAATCGAGCCGACCCTCGGGCATATCGTATTCGAAGTAGAGGGCCTGCCCTTCCTTCGGCACGTAACTGAAATCGATGCGCGGAAACACGGTTTCGCCGCCCGCCTCGACATCGTTGAGGTACATGATGAGCGTGGCGATGCGCTGGCCGCCCGCATCCAGGTGCGGTTGGCTGCCCTTGTCCGACGGATCGAAATAGTCGTAATGCGGCTGGTATTCGCCGCCGATGCCGTAACGCATCACCTGCAGGCCTTCGCCGTGGTCTTCGGGCAGCCGCATGAGGGCGGACACGCGACGGTCGACCAGGGCCACCAGTTCGTTCTCGGCGCGCTGGAAGTACGCCCCGTCGCTGGTGCGGATGTCCATGACCGTGTTGCGACCGTCTTCCTTGTGCACCACCGTGGAGCGGTGCAGGCGCTCGGCGGCCATCCCGCGGAAGGCCGCGCATTCCTCCGGCGACAGCACCCCGTCGAGCACGGCGACCACGGGCCGCGCGATGCGCGTGACCACGCGCACGGCGCGGTCGCCGGCGTCGATGACGTGACCGTCGGCAAGCCGGCTATCGAACGAGGGCCGGTCGCCGATGGTGGCGTCCGCCGGTGGCGCGGCCGTCAGCGCATCGTCGATCGCCTGCCACGAGGCGCGCTCGGTGAATCCGTTGTCGAGCATGGTCTGGAGGATGTCCACCGCACGCGCGCCCGCCTGCAACGACTCCGCTATCCAGCGGTGCCAATCGGGCGTAACCTTCGTGTGTTGTCGTTCCACGGCGACCATGCCGTCATCCTATCCGCTACACGAACCGGACCGGTAGCCCCATGAACCACACCGCGCAAGGCACGTTCGACGTCCGTCTCGAGCCGTCCGGCACGCCCGATCAAGGGGAAGGCAGCGCACTGGCCGCTTTTGTGCTCAGCAAGCGCTATCACGGGCCGCTCGACGCCGAATCGCACGGCCAGATGATCTCGGCCAGCAGCGTCACCGAGAAGGGTTCCGCGGCCTACGCCGCGGTCGAACGGCTCACCGGCACGCTGGACGGACGCAGCGGCAGTTTTGCCCTGGTCCATCGCGGCATCATGTCGGCGGCGGAGCGCGAACTACGCATCGACATCGTGCCCGACTCGGGCAGCGGCGAACTCAAGGGGATCCGCGGCACGCTCGACATCGAGATCGCCGCGGACGGCACGCACACCTACACGCTTACCTACGCACTGCCTGGCGGAGACGTGCACTGAGCCTCGCCGAGCAGCCAGGCAAGCTTCCGGTGCCGCGGAAGACGCTTGAGGACGTACTCCGCCTTCGATGCGGCCGATCGGTCGGCGAACGGGCGACACCCGAGCAACCGCACCGGCGGATGAGACCGCGTGTAGCGCGCCCCCTTGCCCGCGACGTGCGCGGCATATCGCGCGTCGAGATCGTTGGTGATCCCGGCGTACAGGCTGCCGTCGCGACATTCGATGAGGTACACGCACCACATGGGCGCCAAGGGTAACCCGCGTTGACGGCGCCCTACGACCTCGCGGTCAATCTACCGCTGCGCGGGCACGTCGCCGCACGCCTGCGTGACGCCCTTGCCCGTGCGCCGGTCGACGCACGGATGCTCGGTTACCCGGCACCCGGGGGGGACGCCCCGACGCTCGAAGCGATCGCGGCGTGGATGCGCCTCCACGGCGGCCACACCACCCTGGATGCGCGGCGCCTCGTGCTGACCCTGGGTGCGCGCCATGCGCTCATGCTCGCCTTGCGCCTGTGCTGCCGCCCGGGCGACGCGCTGCTGGTGGAGCGCCTTACCTATCACGGATTCCGCGCCGCGGCCGACGCCTTGGGCGTACGCCTCGTCGCGGTGGACATGGACGGCGACGGACTGTGCCCGGCCGCCCTCGAACGCGCGATCGTCGTGCACGGCGCCCGCAACCTCTACGTACAGCCCACGCTGCACAATCCGACCACGGTCACCCAGCCGCTGGCACGCCGCCGCGAGATCGCCGGCGTCGCGGCGGCGCACGGACTGACCGTCATCGAGGGTGACGTCTATTCGGCCCTCGTCGCCGGCGAGCGACCGACGCCGCTCGCCAGCCTCCTGCCCGATCGTTGCCTGCACGCGGGCGGCATCGGCAAGGTGCTCGGGCCCGGCCTGCGCATCGGCTGGCTGCTGCTTCCGGACGACGCGCGTCGCGACGCCGCCGTCGCCGATATCGCCCGCGAAAGCGATGGCCTGCCCCTCCTGCTACCGTCGGTGATTGCCGGCTGGCTGATGGACGGCACCGCCGACGCCCTGCTCCGCGACCTGCGCGACGCGTTACGCGAACGCAACGCGACAGCCCGGGCGCTCCTGGGCGATCGGCTGGTCACGGCGGACGCCTTGCACGCATGGCTACCCCGGCACGACGCGGACAGGATCGTCGCCGATTCGCGAGCGGTGGGCGTCGCGGTGACGCCAGCCGACGGCGGCATTCGCCTGAGCCTCGCCGCCGAGGAGGACCCCGCGCGACTGGAGACCGCGCTACGCCGGGTGGCGGCCGTCCTGGTGGGCCGCGCGACCTGACGGTCGACCGGTCCGTGCCCGGCGGCGGCCCTGGCCGGCGATGTCAGGCTGGCGTCGTCAGCTTTTCGAGCGCCTTGCCCACGGCCGCGAAGGCAAACGCGCCGGTGACATGGGTAGCGGCCCCCAGTCCACCGCCGCAGTCGAGCTTGAGGGCATCCGCGCCGGCCGGCCGCACGCCGCAGACGCTGCCGTCAGGCTGCGGGTAGCGCACGTTCTGCATCGAGTACACGGCGGACACACCAAAGAACCGCTGCGGGTTGCGCGGAAAGCCATGCTCCTGGCGGAGCTTCTTGCGGATCAGGCTGAGCATGGCGTCGTGTTCGGTGCGGGAGAGGTCGCGCACCCGGATCAATGTCGGGTCGGTCCGTCCGCCCGCGGCGCCGACGGTGACCAGGGGCAGCTTGCGCCGACGGCACCAGACGATGGTCTCCAGCTTGACCTTGAGCGCGTCGCAGGCGTCGATCACCACGTCGTAGCCGCGATCGAGCAGATCGTCGAGATTCGACGGCGTGAGGAAATTCTCCACCGCTTCCAGGCGCAGCGTGGGGCTGATGGCATGCGCGCGCTCGGCCACCACCCCGACCTTCGGCTTGCCGTACTGGCCGTCGAGGGCATGGAGCTGTCGGTTGGTGTTGGACAGGCAGACGTCGTCGCCGTCGATGAGGGTAAGCCGACCGATGCCGCTGCGGGCGAGCGCCTCGGCGGCCCACGAGCCGACGCCCCCGACGCCGATGACGCAGACGTGCGCGTCGGCCAGGCGGCCGAGACTGCCGCGGCCATACAGCCGCTCGATGCCGGCGAAACGTTCGGCCTGGGCGCTGCTCACGGGGATTCCGGTATCGGGTAAGGCGTTCATCATCTCATATTGAAACAGGCGGACCGTCGGCTATGCTCAGCGTCTCACGATCCATGGACATCCGATGCGAGCGCTGCTCCTCATCCTCCTGGGCCTCGTCATCGGGGCGATGGGCGC
>CAJYHU010000328.1 GCA_913774655.1 uncultured Luteibacter sp.
CGAACGCATCCGCTTCGGCCCGCTGACGCGGGCCCGACTGCGCGCGCTGATCTGACCGTCACGGCACCCGTGGCTCGCCGTCACATCGGCACGCTACCCTTCGCCGGATACTTCCCCGTTTCGACCAGGAGCCCACCATGCCCCACGCATCCATCATCCCCGACGATGCCCACATGGACGAGCAGACCCTGCACCAGGGCAAGTGGCTGACGCTGAAGCAGCGCGGGCGTTGGGAATACGTGGCGCGCAACCACACCGGCGGTGCGGTGATCATCCTCGCGGTGACGCCCGACGACAAAGTGATCTTCGTCGAGCAGTACCGGGTGTCGATCCTGAAGAACACCATCGAGATGCCGGCCGGCCTGGTCGGCGACCTGGCCGACGCGGCGGACGAAGACGTGCTGGTCGCGGCCCGGCGGGAGCTCGAGGAAGAAACCGGCTACGCCTGCGACGACCTGCGTTTCGTCCACGAGGGCCCGTCGTCGGCGGGCATGAGCACGGAGATGATCGCCTTTGCCCGTGCGACCGGTCTGCGCAAGGTCGGCGCCGGTGGCGGCGACGACACCGAAAACATCATCGTGCACGAAGTGCCGCGCGCCGAAGCGGGGCGCTGGTTGTTCGACCGCGCCGCCGAGGGATTCTCGATCGACCCGAAGCTGTTCGCCGGCCTGTGGTTCATCGACCACCCCGAAGCGCACGCGCGCTGAGACACCCCGGGGCGGTGCACCGGCACCGCCCCGGGCCGAAAAGCCCGGAGCGCGCAAACGGCGTCGCCGCGCCGTTCGAGCGGGTTTTGCGCCCTGTCAATTCTTGCCGCGGCACCCCCTCCCGGTTAGCCTTTCCCATGGCCTGATCAGGCACCGCCGCATGTCCGTCCGTTTCGCCCATCTCCACCTGCACAGCGAATACTCGCTGGTCGACTCCACCATCCGCATCAAGCAATTGATCGCGGCGTGTTCGCGTGCGGGCATGCCCGCCGTCGCGCTCACCGACGACAGCAACCTGTTCGGCCTGGTGAAGTTCTACAAGCAGTGCACGGCGGCGGGCATCAAGCCGATCGGCGGTTGCGACATCTGGGTGTCCAGCCCCGACGATCCCCGGCCCTGGCGGCTCACCCTGATCTGCCAGGATCGCAACGGGTACCTCAACCTGTCGCGCCTGGTGTCCCGCGCGTGGCGCGAAGGACAAGGCAACGGGCGCCCGCTCGTCGACGCGAGCTGGATGACTCCCGACACCGTGCACGGGCTGATCGCCATCGCCGGGCGCGAGAGCGACGTGGCCCGCGTGGCCCTGGGTTCGGGCATCGCCGCCGGCGGCGCACGGCTGGGCTCGCTGCGCCGGTTGTTTCCCGATCGCCTCTACCTCGAACTGACGCGCACCCGTCGCGACAACGAAGAAGCCTGGATACGCGCCGCGCTGGCCCTGTCCGGCGAGCACATGCTGCCCGTGATCGCCAGCAACGACGTGCGCTTCCTCGATCGCGACGGCTTCGAATCGCACGAGGCCCGCACCTGCATCAACCAGGGACGCGTCCTCGCCGACCCCAAGCGGCCGCGCGAGTACAGCGAAGAGCAATACTTCAAGTCGGCCGACGACATGGCCGAACTGTTCGCCGACATCCCCGAAGCGCTGGAAAACACGGTCGAACTGGCACGGCGCTGCAACCTCGAGATGGATTTCGGCACCTATTACCTGCCGAACTTCCCGGTGCCCGAGGGACACACCCTCGACACGTTCATCCGCGAGCAGGCGCAGAACGGCCTGGAAGAACGCCTCGCCAGCAACCCGCTGGCGCCCGGCAAGACCCGGGAGGAATACCAGGCCCGGCTCGACCGCGAAGTCGACGTCATCATCCGCATGGGTTTTCCCGGCTACTTCCTCATCGTGGCGGACTTCATCAACTGGGGTAAGCAGAACGGCATCCCCGTCGGTCCCGGCCGAGGCTCGGGCGCGGGTTCGCTCGTGGCGTGGGTGCTGAAGATCACCGACCTGGACCCGCTCAAGTTCGACCTGCTGTTCGAGCGATTCCTCAACCCCGAGCGCGTGTCGATGCCCGACTTCGACATCGACTTCTGCATGGACCGCCGCGACGAGGTGATCGACTACGTCTCGCGCAAATACGGCCGCGATCACGTCAGCCAGATCATCACCTACGGATCGATGGCGGCCAAGGCGGTGCTGCGCGACTCCGGCCGCGTGCTCGGCATGGGCTACGGCCAGGTCGACCGCATCGCCAAGCTGATCCCCGCGCGCCCGCTCGACCTCACGCTGTCCTGCGCGCTGGGGCGTTCGGAAAAGGCGAAGAAAGAACCCGACCGCGTCGTACGCGAATTCTGCGAGCTGTACGAAAACGAAGAAGAATCGCGCACGCTGATCGACCTCGCGCTCAGCCTCGAAGGCCTCACCCGCAACGCCGGCAAGCACGCCGGCGGCGTGGTGATCGCGCCCACGCCACTGACCGACTTCGCCCCGCTGTACTGCGAACCCAGCGGCGAAGGCGTGGTGACGCAATACGACAAGGACGACGTCGAAGCGGTGGGCCTGGTGAAGTTCGACTTCCTCGGCCTGCGCACACTCACGATCATCGACTGGGCGGTGAAGGCGATCAACCGGCGCCGCGCCGTCGAAAGCGTCGAAGCGCTCAACATCGACACGATCCCGCTCGACGACCCCAAGGTCTACGAGTTGCTCAAGAAGGCGCAGACCGTCGCCGTCTTCCAGCTCGAATCGCGCGGCATGCAGGGCATGCTCAAGGATGCTCAGGCCGACCGCTTCGAAGACATCTTCGCGCTGGTGGCGCTGTATCGCCCCGGCCCGATGGACCTCATCCCCAGCTTCTGCGCGCGCAAGCACGGCAAGGAAACCGTCGAATACCCCGATCCGCGCGTCGAGCCCATCCTGAAAGAGACCTACGGCATCATGGTCTACCAGGAGCAGGTGATGCAGATGGCGCAGATCGTCGGCGGTTACACGCTCGGCGGCGCCGACCTGCTTCGCCGCGCCATGGGCAAGAAGAAGCCCGAGGAAATGATCAAGCACCGCGCGACCTTCCGCGAGGGTGCCGCCAAGGATGGCATCGACGGCGAGAAGGCCGACGCGATCTTCGACCTCATGGAGAAGTTCGCCGGCTACGGCTTCAACAAGTCGCACGCGGCAGCCTATGCCCTGGTGTCCTACCAGACCGCGTGGCTGAAGGCGCACTACCCCGCCGAGTTCATGGCCGCGACGATCTCGTCGGACATGGACAACACCGAGAAGGTCGTCACCTTCCTCGACGAGACGCGCGCCATCGGCATCAAGGTGTTGCCACCGGACGTCAACGCATCGGCATGGATGTTCGAAGCGGTGGAGCCGCGCGTCGTACGCTATGGGCTCGGCGCGATCAAGGGCGTGGGCCAGGGCATCTGCGAAGAGATCGCGGCCGAACGCAAGGCGAAGGGGCCGTTCCGCGGCCTGGTCGATTTCTGCCAGCGCATCGGTTCCAACAAGCTCAACAAGCGGGTGATGGAAGCCCTGGTGCAGTCCGGCGCGCTCGACGCGCTCGGGGTCAACCGCGCGACGCTGCTGATGCACATTCCCGAGGCGATGCGTGCCGCCGACCAGGAGGCGAAAAACCGCGCATCCGGGCAGGTCGACATCTTCGGCAGCGCGTTCGGCGCGGCCGAGGCGCCGAGCATCATCGAGCTCTCCGGGTCGGTGCCCGAATGGCCGCTCGAGCAGTTGCTGCAGGGCGAGCACGACACCCTCGGCCACTACCTCTCCGGCCACCCGACCGATCCGTGGCAGACCGAACTCGCCCAGCTGTCGAGCTGCCCCATCGGTGAAATTCCCCAGCGCTACCAGCCGCCAAAACCGCGCCGCAACGACGACGAGGAAGGCAGCCGTTTCCGCCGGGGTCCTGAGACACCGTGGACCGTCGCCGGCATGGTGGTGGGCATGCGCAAGCGCGGCGACAGCGACGCGTTCGTGCAGATCGAGGATGCCACGGGCCTGCTGGAAACCAGCTTCTTCCGCGAGGTGTTCACCGACGCCGCGCCCCTGCTCACGCGCGGCAACATGATCGTGGTGGAAGGCGGGCTGCGCATCGACGATTTCGCCGGCGGCTACCAGTTGCGGGCGCGCAAGGCGTATTCGCTTTCCGACGCCATGGAACACTTCACCCGGCTGCTCACGCTGCGACTCAATGGCGTGGGACCCGACTTCCCGCAGCACCTGAAGCAAGCGCTGATGGGTTATCGCGGTGGCCGCACGCCGTTGATGCTGTCCGGCTATCGCAACGGCGTGGCCCAGGCCAGCATGGAACTGGGCGACGCCTGGCGCGTGCGCGCCCTGCCCGACCTGGTGCGCACGCTGCGCGGCCTGCCGGGCGTGCTGGGCACCGAGCTGCGTCTGGTCCGGCCGGCGGACTGAACGTCGCGTCCCGCGTCAGCGGGAGGGCACCAGTTCGGGCAGCGTGTCGCCCACCGGGGTACGCACCACGAACACGTCATCGACCACCGCACCCGCGCTGCCCTCAAGCGTCGCGATGGCGAAGCCGATGCGACCGGCCATCGATCCGGCCGGTACGGTGAGGGACGTGACCAGTTCGGTACGGG
>CAJYHU010000329.1 GCA_913774655.1 uncultured Luteibacter sp.
CCGGCGGCGCAGCCGGTGAGCGACGCGGCCAACAGCGCCAATGCGCTCGTCCACCGGAGGAACGCGGCGCGACTCATGCGGCATCTCCGCCGCCATCGGATTCGTATCGCTGTTCGGGGTCTCGGTGATGAACGGCATCCTCGTGATCACGTACTTCAACCAGTTGAGGGCCGAAGGCATGAGCGCGCCGGACGCGATGCGCCAGGCGGCCGAACAGCGAATGCGCCCGATGCTCATGACCGCCCTGTCGGCCTGCATCGGCCTGCTGCCGGCCGCACTATCGACGGGCATCGGCAGCCAGGTGCAGCGGCCGCTCGCGGTGGTGGTGGTCGGCGGCATGCTGCTCGGCCCGATCATGCTGCTCGTGGTCGCTCCCGCGTTGCAGGTGCTGGTGGTCGAATGGTCCGAGCGGCGCGGTCGTCGTCGCCTCGACCGGGGAGATGCCGCATGAGTCGCGCCGCGTTCCTCCGGTGGACGAGCGCATTGGCGCTGTTGGCCGCGTCGCTCACCGGCTGCGCCGCCGGTCCGACGTACCGGCGACCCGACACGCCCTCACCCGCGACGTTCACCGGACACGCCCTGACCGCGACGGTCGGCAGCCCCAGCGCGCCGTCGCAACGCTGGGCCGTCGGCGCGACGATCCCGGCCCGTTGGTGGCAGGCCTTCGGCTCATCGACGCTCGATCGTCGCGTGGCCGACGCACTGGCCCACAACCCCGACCTGGAGGCGGCGCAAGCCGCGTTGCGTGAGGCGCGGGAAAACCTGGCGGCGCAACGCGCGAGCCTGTTTCCCACAGCGCAGGTGAGCTATGCGCCGTCGCGGCAACGCGACGCCACGGGCACGCTCTCGCCGACGCTCGCTTCCAACGCCACCTACTACACGCTGCACACGGCGCAGCTCAGCGTGAGCTACAACCCCGACGTCTTCGGCGGCGGCCGACGATCGGTGGAAGCGGCCCAGGCGCTGGCCGACGCGCAAGGGCGGCAGCTCGACGCCGTCCGCCTCGATCTCGCCGGCAGCGTCGTGCAGGCGGCCATCCAGGAGGCGTCGTTGCAGGCACAGGCCGAGGCGACGCAAGACATCATCCAGGCGCAGACCCGCGCGCTGGACATCCTGCGCCAGCAGGCGCGACTGGGCTATGCCTCGGGTCTGGACGTGGCGGCGCAGGAAACCGCCCTGGCCCAGGCGCGTGCGGCCCTGCCCGCGATCGAAAAACAACGCGCGCAAAACCGCGACCTGCTCGCCGCGCTCGGCGGCGACACTGCCGACCGGGCGGGCGCGCCCGAATTCGACCTCAAGGGCCTGGGCCTGCCTGCCACCCTGCCGGACGCCGTGCCGTCCACCCTCGTCGACCGGCGGCCCGACGTGCGCGCCGCCGAAGACCAGGTGCATGCGGCGAGCGCCCAGGTGGGTGTCGCGCTCGCCGCCCGGCTACCGCAGTTCACGCTCTCGGGAGCCTACGGCAGCAGCGCCACGACGTTTTCCCGGCTGTTCACCGACGACAACCTGTTCTGGTCGCTGGCTGGCAGCGTGACCCAGACGGTGTTCGATTTCGGCGCGCTCAAGCACCGCCAGGGCGCCGCCGAAGCGGCCCTGGCGCAGTCGGCGGCGCAGTATCGCTCGGTGGTGCTCGCCGCGTTCCAGAACGTCGCCGACGTGCTGCACGCGATCGACGACGACGCCCGCACACTGGCCGCCGCGGACGACGCCGAGGCGGCCGCGCGGCACACGCTCGACCTGACCCGCGAGCAACAGGCGCTGGGCTACGTCAACGCGCTCACCCTGATCAACGCCGAGCAGGCCTACCAGGCCGCGCGCATCACGCGCATCCAGGCGCAGGCCGCGCGGCTGAGCGACACGGCGTCGCTGTACGTTGCGCTCGGCGGCGATGCGCCGCCCGCGTCATCGACACCACCTTAGCGACGGGCGACGTCACCACCCCCAGGCCACCTGCACGCCACCGTAGTGGCCATCGTGCCCGCCCGCGTCGCGCACGGCGCGACCGGCATGGAAACGAGTCGCCTCGACCGACAGCGTCAGGCCAGGGTGCCACGTCCAGTCCACCCGACACTGATCGTAGTGTCCCGTCCAGCGCGACCCGGTACCGGCGGTGCCGGGTAACGGGTTGTCGGGCTGCACGTAGATCGCATCCGCCGCCGTGCGGCGCCATTGCAGGCCTCGCGCGATCATCAGGGTCAGCGACGTGGTCGGCTTGAGCGTGATGCTGGGCTTGATATGGATCAGGTTCGCATAGCCCGTGTAGCCCGCCAACGAGAAGTAATAGCCGTTCGGAAACAGCGGATTGAAGGTACCCAGGCGTCCGTCGCCCGGACGGCGATCGCCCGAGGCGGTATCGAACTGCACGCCGAGGCGCGGCGTCCATGCCGCGTCGAGCGTGACGCCGGCGCGCACCCCCAGCGCCCAGGCATCCACCGTCGATCGCCCCACCCGACCACCCTGGCGCATGCCCTCCGCGTCCCAATCGAGCGGCCCGCGCGTACCGGCCAGGCGCAGGTCATCGACCTGGCGGCGCTCATTGCCGTGCGCGTCGAGGTAGCGTGTGCCATCGTCGTCATACCACGCGTGGTAATACGACAGCTCGTTGCGTCCGAGCACGTGCCGCTCGACGCGGATCATGTGGAAGCGCTGGCTCGACCCCGAGGTATCGTCGAACGCACGGACGTCGCGGTACTGCACGGGGTGGCTGAGAAAGCCGATGATCCGCCATGGTCCATGTTCCACGTCGGCCCACGCGGCGTCGAACGACTGGCGCACGTTCGGCCCGTCGCGCAACGAGACGAAGCGTTGCAGGTCGAGCGCGAAGTCCTGCCGGCCGATACGTGCCTTGGCGATGCCCCGAAGGCCTCGCCCTGCCAGGCCACGAAAGCCAGGCGCAGGTCCGCCCGGTTGCGATCCACCGGCCCCACCCGCGCCTTGCCGAAGGGCCGGGCGTCCTCCAGTTGCACGAAAGCCAGCCACGGCATGCCCCAATGCAGGCCGGCGTGCACCTGCGCGCGCTGGAGCAGGTAGGTGTCCCGTGCGGCACCGATGCCGAAGGCGGGCGCGTCGTTGCTTTCCAGACGCTCGCGCAGCGTGGCACCGAACGTCAGGTAGTGCGTGCCGCCCGGACCGAACGGTACGTATTTGAGTGCATCCCCAGGCTTGCGTGGCACGGCCGGGTCGGCGAGCACCGACCAGTCCTCCTGCCAGCGGTTGGGCAGGATCGACGGTCGTCCCGGTGCGGGGACGACGCTTTCGTGGGTACTCGCCGTCCCGTCCGTCGTGTCCTGGGCCACCACCGGTGCCGCGACGAGCAGCGCGGCGACCATTGGTAGCCACCCTCGCGTCATCGCGACGCGCTGTGGACTTCGGCAACGTAGCCACCCGGAAACTGCAGCATGGCCGCGCGCCGGTCGCCATCGGCGTGCGCCGGCACGACCACCGTCGCGCCGTTCTCGCGGGCCCGGGCCAGCGTCGTGTCGAGGTCGCCCACCTCGTAGCCGGTCAGCTCGGTGCCGTAGGGCCAGTCGAGGTGACCGTCGGTGACCAGCACCGTCGCCTTGCCGTAGCCGGACACGATGCGGATACGGCGATAGCTGCCCGCCTTGCGGCCGATCTCGCCGCCGGGCGCGTTACGCTCGTCGGAGACGACCTTGCCGTGCGCGAACGCGACGAACGCCTTGACGAATGCATCGGCCGACGGCGCAGGCAGGTAGATGCGGTTCTCCGGCACGTACTCGAACGGCGCATAGGCCGGCTTGCGGGTATGCCAGTAGAGCTGCATGTTGACGCCGCCGGGCCAGGTCACCACGGCGTCGCGTCCGATCGGGTCGTCGAACGGCGCCACCAGCGTGGCGGCCCCCGCGGCGTTGGCCGCCTTCACTGCCGCGTCGAGGTCGGTCACGAGGTAGCCGGTGCGTTCCAGGCCAAACGGGTACGGCACCGGGGTGCGGAAGCCGAACACCGACAGCGTGCCGACCGGGGTCTGCACGAGCTGCGACGAGGTACGGGACGGCGTGGGCGTCACGGTGACCACGACCTGCGTCGTCGACTGCCCGCCGAAGGTGCCGACGAAGCTACGCACGAAGGCGTCGACGTCGGCGGGTGCGACGTACACGTGGGTGGTGTCGTACTGGCTGCCCACCGCGTAGTCCGGGCTGGCGGCGAAGGCCGCCGGTGCCGTCACGAGCGCGAGGGAAAGAAGCAGGGCGTGCAATCGCATGTCGGAAAGTCCACAGGTCAGGAGGAAGAAGGACCGCGTGCGAGCGAGGCCGCGTCGAGGCCGATCAGATGGGTCACCCGCGGGGGTGACGCACCACGGTGAAACGCAACGGCCTCCGCCTGGAGGTCGGCGCCCGCGTGACTGAAACGCTCGTGCTGGCGCAGGTGTTCGGCCCACGACTCGACCATGAACCACTCCACCACGCGTTCGGGACGGGCCGAGTCCTGGGTGACGCCCCACGCGTAGGCGCCGTCGCGCAGCCGCTCCATGGAGAAGCGCTCCAGCGCCGTGAGAAACGCGGGCAGCCGATCGCGGGCGACGTCGTACTCCACCAGGATCAGCACCGGTCCCCGGTCGTTCGCCACGGGCTCGACGGTGGCCGGCTCCGCCCACGGATGCGCGGAGGAGAGATCCCGCTCGGCCGACGGCAGCGGCACGCGGCGCATCGCGAAGGCCGCCACCACCAGGCCCGCCGCGCTGCACAGCAGTGCCGGTCCGGTGCCGACGGCTTCGGCCAGCGCGCCCCAGCCGATGCTGCCGGCGGCCATGGCGCCATTGAACACCGTGAGGTACACCGCGAGCGCACGGCCCCGGACCCAGTTCGGGAGGATGCCCTGCGCCACGCCGTTGAAGGTCGTCAGCGACATGATCCATGCACCGCCGAGCACCAGCAGGGCGAGCAGCGCGACGGCCTTGGACGGCACCAGCGCGAGCACCGCCATCACCGCCGCGGACATCAGCGACGCGCCGAGCAACAAGGCGTCGGCGCTGCAATACGCCCGCATGCGCGGCAGCAGCAGGGCCCCGGCGATCGCACCGGCGCCGACCGCGCCCATCAGCACGCCGTAGAAGCCCGCGCCGCCCTGGAGGACGCCACGCGCCACGAGCGGCAGGAGCGCCCAGACGGAACTGGCGAACGCGAAGAACACCGCGGCGCGGAACAACACCCGATGCAGCTCGCGGCTCGCCCGCGTGTAACGCACGCCCGCGCGGAACGCGCCGAAGAAGTTCTCCGGCAATGCCGATCCGCCCACCGTCCGGCGCCGCCACCACGCCAGCGCGGCGATCACGAGGACATAGCTGCACACGTCGGTGCCATAGGTGGCCGCCGCACCCATACCGGCGAGGATCAGGCCACCCGCGGCGGGGCCGATGGCGCGCGCGATATTCACGCCGAGCGAGTTGAGCGAGACGGCGTCCTTCAGTTCGGTGCGCTCGACCAGCTCGGGCACGATCGATTGCCAGGTCGGGCCGACCAGCGCGGCACCGATGCCACCGACGAACGTCAGGGCAATCAGCGCGGCGATGCTCAGGTGGTTCGTGGCAGCCAGGCCCATCAGCAGGGCGCTCACGCACGCCAGCAGGATCTGCACGCCGATGAGGAATCGACGGCGGTCGAGGATGTCCGACAGCACGCCCGCGGGAATCGCGAGCAGGAAGATCGGTAGGGAGCCGGCTGCCTGGATCATCGACACGGCGGCGGGACCGCCGCCGAGTTCGGTCACCATCCACGAGCTGGCGATGTCGCGCATGAAGGTGCCGGTGTTACCCAGCACGGTCGCCGCCCAGAGGACGGCGAACGTCGCGTGGCGCAACGGCCGCAAGCTATCGGCGAGTCCGCCCCGTTCAGCGCCCATCGCGACGCCTGCACACGTCGAGCCAGCCGACATAGACGAACGCGCCGGCCAGGCCGAGGTGCTCGAAGAAGCCATTCATCGACATGTCGCGCTCCGCCCCCGCCGGCACGTGCCACCACGCGTTGGCGAGGACGTTCGCCGCGAGCGTGAACGCGGCCAGCGCGAACGCGCCCAGCCAACGGCGTCGCCCGGTGAGCACCGCCAGCGAACAGACGATCTCGAAGGCGATGACGACGCCCGCGAACAGCCATGCCGGCGCCAGTCCGAAGTGCTGCATCTCGGCGACCGCCGCGTCGACGTCGAGCCACTTGCAGAACGCGCCTTGCAGGTAGGCCGAAC
>CAJYHU010000330.1 GCA_913774655.1 uncultured Luteibacter sp.
CGTCGCCGAATGGGCATCCGACGGTCTCTGGGGCGTGATCGATCGCCACGGTGAGGCGTTTCCGGCTGAACTGGAGGGCTTTCGCGTGGTCGGTACGTGGGTGCTGCTCAGGCTGCGCTGGCATGACGCACGCGCTGCGGTGTTCCTCTGCAAGGCCAATACCCACCCCGACGACCTGCGTATCCTGCGGGTCCGGCTCGCCGGTCGTTCAGGCGCCACCTTGCCGTAGGCCCGTGCATCGGGCACTCTGCCGCGCGGTGAACGCCTTTCGTGGCGGCTCCCTTCCTACCAGGTGCTTTTCGACAGGTATGTTCAGACCCCTCGAGCTTTTCGTCGGCCTTCGTTACACGCGGGCCAAGCGGCGCAACCAGTTCATCTCCTTTATCTCGACGGTGTCCATCGTCTGCATCGCCATCAGCGTGACGGCGTTGATCACGGTGATGTCGGTCATGAACGGGTTCGATGCCGAACTGCGCACGCGCATCCTGGGTGCCGTTTCCCACGTGACGGTGTCGGGCATCGACGAGACCGTGCAGGACTGGCAGAAGGCCGTCGCCACCGCGCGCTCGATCGGTCACGTCAAAGGCGCGGCACCCTATGTCGAGATCCAGGCATTCCTCCAGGCCCGCCGTTCCAGCGGTGCGCTCATCCGCGGCGTGGTGCCGTCGATGGAGCCGGACGTCTCCGATCTCGACCGGCACATGGTCGAGGGCAAGATGACCGACCTGACCGACCGGAGCTGGAACATCATCCTGGGTCGCGAACTGGCCCTGACCCTGGGTGTGCAGAAGGGCGACAAGGTCACCGTCGTCGTGCCGCAGTTCACCGCCACGCCGATGGGCGCCGTACCCAAGCTGCGCAGCTTTACGGTCAGTGGCATCTTCGAACTGGGCATGCAGGAATACGACGCCAACCTCGCCCTGATCTCGATGGGCGACGCCGAACGCCTCAACGGCTTCGACGGTCCCACCGGCATCCGTCTCAAGCTCGACGACATGCGCGAGGCGTTTCCCGTGGCGCAGGAGCTGGTCAACAAGCTCGGCCAGTCGTATCGCGTGGAAACCTGGATGGACACCCATGCCAACTTCTTCCGTGCGATCGACATGGAGAAGAAGGTGATGTTCATCATCCTCTCGTTGATCATCCTCGTGGCGGTGATCAACCTGATTTCGATGCTGATGATGCTGGTCACCGACAAGCAGGCCGACATCGCCATCCTGCGCACGCTCGGGTCCACGCCCCGCAGCATCATGGGTATGTTCATGGTGCAGGGCGTCCTGGTCGGCGTCGTCGGCATCGGTTTCGGCGTGGCGCTCGGCGCGCTGCTGTCGTACAACCTCCCGGCGCTGGTCAAGTGGATCGAACACGTGACCGGCCAGACCTTCCTGTCGCCCGACGTCTACTACATCAGCGAGCTGCCGAGCCAGTTGCTGTGGTCCGACGTGGGCTGGGTGGTGCTGGTGACGTTTATTTTCTCGCTGCTGGCCACGCTTTATCCCGCGTGGCGGGCCTCGCGCACGCAGCCGGCCCAGGCACTCCGTTATGAATAAGCCGAACGACATCGTGTTGCGCGCCACTGGCGTCGCCAAGGTCTACGAGGAGGGCGACCTGCGTACGGGCGTGCTCTCCAACGTGAATTTCAGCCTGCGCAAGGGCGAGACGCTTTCCATCGTGGGCGCGTCGGGCTCCGGCAAATCGACGCTGCTGCACATCATCGGTGGCCTGGACACGCTCAGCGCGGGGGCGGTCGAGGTCAACGGGCGGGTGCTGTCCGAGCTATCCGATGCGGAGAGGGGGCGCGAGCGCAACCGGTCGCTGGGTTTCATTTACCAGTTCCACCACCTGTTGCCGGAATTCACGGCGCTCGAGAACGTGTGCATGCCGCTGCTGATCCGCGGCGTGGCGATCGCGCAGGCGCAGAAAGAGGCGACGGCGCTGCTCGAGCGGGTCGGGCTGGGGGCCCGCCTGCGTCATCGCCCGGCGGAAATGTCCGGCGGCGAGCGCCAGCGCTGCGCCGTGGCGCGAGCGCTGGTGACGCGCCCGGCTTGCGTGCTGGGCGACGAACCGACCGGCAACCTGGACGAAGCCAACGCCGCGCACGTCTACGAGCTGATGATCGAGCTCAACCGGGAAATCGGCACGAGCTTTGTGCTGGTGACCCACGATTCGCGCCTCGCCGGACGGATGGACCGCACGCTCGAACTCAAGAACGGCGAGCTGCACGAGCGCTAGGCATTCGTCGGGCAGGGCATCGCATGTCCCGCCGGCTGGCGCCGGATCGCGAGCAAGGCGGGATGCTACCGGGCGTCGCAAGCTCGAGCCTGGGGGCCATCCGGCCTGCCGTCGCGACGTCGGGCCCCTAGATCGACCGCCCTACCACCCGCTGGGCCGCCATCCGGCCCGGGGTATCCGCCAGAGCTACTACGGCGTAGTTGTGCCCGCCGCGCGACCAGTAATCGGCGAGGAGGCCGTCCTGCTCCCGCTGGCCGCGTGACAGCATCCGGCGCGAGGGCCCGGGCGGGCGGACATAGAAGCTCACCGTGTGCCCGGCGCCATCATCGTAGAGCAACATCGCCGCCGGCCCCTGCGCGGTCGCGAACAGCCGGCCGCCCATCGGCCGGACCCCCGCGTCAGCCAGGTCCGGCAGATGCACGTCCGGATCCACGCGACCGGCGACCCACGCACGCAGGTCGTTTTCG
>CAJYHU010000331.1 GCA_913774655.1 uncultured Luteibacter sp.
GATGTGAGATCAATCGCAAATCGTCGCCGCGAACGAGCCGGCGTGTTAGCGGAACATCATGGCAAGTGCGATTGTCCCGACGAAAGCAGCCTGCGCTGCACGCGCGCTCGCTCCTGGCCCCCTCAGCGCGTCCAGCGCAGGCTGCTTTCGTCGGGACAATCGCACTTGCCATGATGTTCCGCTAACACGCCGGCTCGTTCGCGGCGACGATTTGCGATTGATCTCACATCGCGTGTCATGCGCCCGCGGGTACCGCACCGTGCCATGCGGCGTGTTTACTGCACCGCGTAGCGCGATGCCAAACGAGTATTTACACTGGCGTTCGACAACCCACGCGAGCGTTTCTCCAGCGCCTCACCAGGAGCTCCACATGTTTCATCGACCACGGACGACCCCACCACGCCGCATCCGCCACGGCGACGTCACGCATCACCGGCGCCGCTAGGCGCCCATCCCTCACGTCACGACGTGCCCCCCGCCCTCGCTTTCTGTGAGGGTGATCCCCCGTTGCGCCCCGCTTTTACGAGTTCGAACGTGAAACCACCCGTGTTACGCCTGCGCCCGATCGGCGCACTTGTCCTGGCATGCCTCGCGCTCAACGGCTGCACTCCATCGACGCCCCGTGATTTCGGTGGCTTCTGGAAGCCCGTCAATCGCTTCGACCGTAAGGTCAACGAAGTGCCGCTCGCCACGCCCTACGTCTACTACGCCTCGAGCACCGACGGCACGCTCAAGCGCCTGCTCACGCGCTGGAGCCGGGACACCGACACCACGCTGTCCTACCGACTGCGCTCGGATTTCACCCTGCCCAAGGCCGCGGGCCGCATTCATTCGTCCGAGGCACGCGACGCCACCACGCAACTCAACGCCATCTACACCGCGCAGGGCATCCGCGTGGCGTTCGAAGGCGCGCAGCTGATCGTTGAAGAGGCCCACGCCGACACCGCCGATGGAGCGCAGGTGCCATGACACGATCGACCCGACTCACCGTCGCCCTTGTCGCCGGCATCGCCCTCGCCGACGCCGCCCACGCGACCTCCGCCGAGCACCCGGCCATCGTCACCTACGACTACGCCGAGGGCAGCATCTACACCGTGCGCACGGGCCTGGGTATCGCCACGCAGATCGAACTCAGCCCCACCGAGCAGATCCTCGACTACAGCACAGGTTTCAGCGCGGGCTGGGACATCACCCGCCGCAACAACGTGTTCTACGTCAAGCCGAAGAACGTCGACGTCGACACCAACCTCATGATCCGCACCACCACGCATGCCTACATCTTTGAGATGAAGGTGGTCGCCACCGACTGGAAGACGCTCGACCAGGCCCGCCGCGCGGGCGTGCACTACAAGGTCGCCTTCACCTACCCGGCTGACGCGAACCTTTTATCGCCCGTCACGAAAACCGACGACGCCCCGCTGCTCGACACCTCGCTGGTCAAGGGCCGCGATTACCACTTCGACTACGACTACGCCACATCCCGGCGCGCAGCGACGTGGCTCGTCCCCAGCCACGTCCATGACGATGGACGCTTCACGTACATAAGCATGCCCGATCTGAAGGCCTTCCCCACGGGCAACTTTCCTACGGTGTACATGCGCCAGAGCCCCCACGGCACGGACGCCATCGTCAACACCACGGTCGAGGGCAACACCATCGTGGTGCATGGCACCTATCCCTACCTCGTGATCCGCCACGAGGCCAACGTCGTCGGCCTGCGAAGGAACACCCGGAAGTGAACGCACCTCTTTCCCCCGACACCCCGGGCCGCGACGCGGCTTCGGACGAACCGGCGCTGTTCAACCCCTACGTCGCGTCAGCGCAAGCGCCGACGTCGACCCCGGACACCCACGACCTCGATGGCGCCGCCCCGAACCTGACGCCGTTCGAGGCGCGGCGCCTCAACCGGCGTGCCCTTGGCCTCGCCGCCAGCATCGTCGCGATGCTTGGGACGGTAGGCGCGTGGATGATCTACAAGCCCGACGCGCCCGCGGCGCCCGCCCGTCCCCGCGAGGAGGTGGTGTCGGTGCCCAAGGCAATGATCGGCGGCAACGAACGCATCGCCCTGCCCAGCCCGACGCCGTCGGCGGCACAACCGATCGCGCTGCGCGCGACAGCGCCATCGCCCTACATGTCCGGTGACTTTCTCGGCGAGCCTGAATCCGTCGCGCCCCGCGAGCCCACGCTCGTCGAACGCCGCATCGCGGCCGCCAGCCAAGGCACGAACGGAGTCGCCGACGGCGTCAGCGTCGCGCCTGCGGCACCGCCGGGCTATCCGCCCTATCTACTGGATCCTTCGGCCGCGCCGGCCGGACCCACCCTGAGCGCGACCGGCAACCTGGCGTACACCGCGAAAGACCTCGCGAACGTCTCCAGCGCCACGCCGCTCGTACGGCCCGACACGCTCATGCTCCGCGGCACAGTGATCCGCTGCACCCTCGAAACGCGCATCGTCACGGACATTCCCGGCTTCACGTCCTGCTCGGTCACCGAGCCGATCTACTCGTTCACCGGCAAGCGTCTGCTCCTGCCCAAGGGCTCGAAGGTGCAGGGCAAATACGCCATGGAACCGACCGGCCCGCGCGTGGCCGTGATCTGGGACCGCATCGTCACACCCACCGGCATCGACGTGAACATGGCGAGCCCCGGCATCGACACCCTCGGCGGCGCAGGACACCCCGGTCACTACAGCGCCCATTGGGGAAGCCGGATCGGTTCCGCATTGATGCTCAGCCTGTTCAGCGACGCCTTCAAATATGCCGCCGCCAAGCATGGCCCGGTGCAGACCGAGATCAGCAACGGCGTCATCACCCAGAGCCCGTTCGAGAGCAACACCGCCGAGACGATCCAGTCGCTCGCGCGTAGCGCCATCGCCCGAAGCGCGAACCGGCCCGCCACCGTCACGATCCATCAGGGTGCGGTGCTGGCGATCTACGTCGCCCGGGATGTCGACTTCTCGGGTGTTCTGGCGCGCTATTGATACCGGATGACGACTCATGAGTTTCCCCGCCCCTCCGACGAAAGCCGTCTCCTTACGGCGTCGCACCCGATACTCACCGGCTCTGTTCGTGGTGATGCTGTACGGCATGGTCGCCATGCCCGCGCAGGGCTTTTTCGCCGTCGTCACGAACCCAACGGCGCTCTTCCAGTCCGCCACCCAGTTCGCCGAACAACTAGCGCAGTGGCAAGAGACCATTGAGCACTACCAGAAGACCCTCCAGCACTACGCTGACCAGGCCCAGTTCTGGACAACACAGATCAACAAGCTAAGGCAACTCCGCTTTGCGACCTTCGCCGCCAGGCATACGTTCAGTCGGATCCCCGAGGATTTCGGAGTAGACGTGGAGTGCCCTGGTGCGGCATCCGGCGGAGGATTGGGCAACGTTCTCAATAGTGCCCTTAGCACATTGACACCAAACATCGATGGAGACGTCCTCGCACAGCAACGTGACCTGTGCGTGCAGATCGTTCGGGCAAAAAATGCCAAATACAACTACACCGTCGACTACCTCGACTTCGTGAAAGAGAAAACGGACGAAATACTCCGGGTACAGAACAACCTCATCACGAAGATCGGCACGTCACTGGGAAACACGCAGGGCGTCACACAGCAACTGACGGAGTTCGGCAAGACGCTTGACGTCGCACGCTCCAGCTGGGAGTCCAACATGCAGCAGACGGACATTCACATCAACATGCTCATGACGATGCAGGGCAGCTTGTCCCGCCGCACTCTACAGGGATCGCCCTCGCCCCTGGGCTCACTCGTGAACACCGTTGCGCTCAAAGCCGCACTGAAACGATAGGCATCGAAGGACCGACACATGGGCGATCTCACCAACTACGTCTACTTCAAGCTCATCTACGACTATCTCAACCAAGACATTCACGACTTCGGCCGCGAACTGATGGGCCGAACGTCCACGTGGGCAACTGCCATCGCGCTCACCCTGGTGACGTTGTGGATCTTCTTCCAGGGATTTCGCATCGTAAGCGGCCAGTCACGTGAACCCATGATGGCCTCCGTTCTCCATATGGGACGTATCGCCGTCATCGTCAGCGCGGCGAGCACCATGACGGTGACGGGGTTCAACCTGCATACGTTCCTGACGGTCGACCTGGACAAGGAAATCCACGGCCTGTTCACCGGCAAGTCCAATCGGAGTACCGCCGACGCGATCGACGAAAATCTCGCATGGACACAGCTGGCGCTCAGCACCATCAGTGCTGTCCAGGTGATACCCAATGATGCGGAAATGCTTTCCACCAAGCAGCGCACCGCCTGGTTTGCCGCGTTCGGCAGCGCCAGCCCGCCGATGGCGGCGGCAGCGATGCTTCTTCTCTACCAGTTCGCCATCGCGTTGTTCATCGGCCTTGGCCCGCTCTTCATCCTGTGCCTGATCTTCGACCAGACCAAAGACCTATTCCGAAAGTGGCTCCTCTACGGCATCGGCACCATCTTCTCCATGGCACTGCTCAGCGTGGTCAGCAGCATGGTTCTTGGCCTGACGCTCCGCGTCAGCGCCGCCATGTGGGGCGCAAAAATAGTCAACAAGATACTGGGCACGGACGCGGAGGGCCTCACCAACACGGCAATGCAACAAGGCGGCATCGGTCTGCTTCTCACCGTCCTGATCGTCTCCGTCCCACCGATGGCGGCCATGTTCTTCCAAGGCACCCTGGGAAGTTTCACCAGCCACAACCCATTTGGCGCGGAAGGCAAGAGCCGATCCGGAGGGGACGCAAATGCTGCCCGCTCGCCCGCCGCGGGTCAACACAGTGGCGCAGCAGCCACCGGGTTGTCCGACTCTGTTTTCGGCCCTGGAGGATCCCCGCAGCGCATGACAGGTGTCCAGCAGCCGGTGCAAGCGGACGAAATCAAGACGGGCTCCGTGTCCACAAGGCACACGTAACAACGACCACCCCTAACCCGCCATCCTTCAAGGAGCCCATCGATGCCCCACCTGAGACCCTTTCGCTGCCACGCCGGACGACTACGTCGCGCCATGACGGGGCTTTCCGTGCTTTCCCTAGCCGCCTGCACGGGACCGTTCATCGCATCCGAAGCGAACTCGTCAGGTAAGAGGACAGAAACCACATCGAAATCAACGGATATTTCCGCAGACGACTCGACGCGTTTATGCGAAAAGAACTTCGATGACAAGACCAACGCCGTCGGCGGCACGAGTTCGATTTATGCCAGCTGGACGCTCACACCCTCTCGCGATACGGGAAGGGAAGCGCTGGGACGCCTCGGCGTGTTCGTATCCATGATGCCTGATGCGCAGTTGGTCTCCGAGGAATACCACGGCGCCCGCTCCGCCATGGACATCCGTATCTCCAGTGCGACGCTGATGCACCCGATGAGCATCGGTTTCGAAAGCATACCGGACCTTCGCCCGTTGTCGGTCCGCGTGGAATACGATTCCGATCTGGGGGCCACGTCGTTCGTGCTTCGCTCGCTGGCTAAGCAGCAAGGTGAGCGCCAGAGGCTCCGCTTCCTGGCGTGCACGATGCTTTCGATCGTAGGTAACGCCGGCCTGCCCACAGCCCCCGGCAAGCCCTACAAACGGCCGCGTATCGTCAATCCGTTCAAGAGAAATCCCCAGCCCGATCCCGCGCTCAACCGACTTAAGGACAGGAGCCTGGACATGCTCCTGTCGCGTGCCCTGGATGCAGGAAAGTCGATAGTGATCATGCCAACCGTTCAGATGGACGGAAAGTACACCGAGGGATACAAACAGCTCCGCGAGGAACGCCTGGTCAATTACTGGCTCGACCTCATGGGAACGGTCACCTGGCGACGCGCCGGCACCGAGCCGAGAACGCTAGCCGTGGGAAATACCACGAGCCTCAAGGAGCGAGGGCTGTCTGGAGACCTCTACAACTATCCGGGCGGCAAGAAATCGACGTATCGATTTTTCATCGTCGATCCGGGTACGTACGAACTCACGGGCGTGAGTACGGATTTGCGTCGCTCGCCCATGCCGGACATGACTGGAACGTCCTGGTCCGACAAGAGCGCGGCCTTGGGTACGATGTCGCTCAAGGCCACCAAGGACACGGAATACTACAGCGCGACCGAATGGCAGGACGCCAAGTTCATCACCCAGAGTTACCCCACGACGTACTGCAGCCTTGTCTTCACGAACGGCCAATGTGCCCGGCAGTCGTGGACGTCTGAGAGCGTCACCCATCAGACCCAGGCCGCGGGCTTTGCCGAGGTTACGCGGGACAGGGAGGTCGACGGTCTAAGACTGTCCATGGCACTGACCAAGCCCTTTGCGTCCTTCACCATTGCACCAGGGGACGTCGCGGTGATGGATGGGTTCGTCCTCGATGGCGCCGCCGGATCGATCTATACCGACGCCTGCAAACAATCCGAAGACGACATCGCCGTATGCGCCATGCGATCCCTGAAGCTCTTCCGCGTAGCACCGGCCATGCCGCATATCGAAGAATGGCGACAGAGCGGCATGCTGGGAACCGTCGCCGCGGGGCTTATGGCGAAGGCCCGCGCCGTCCCGGTGTCCATTCACCCCGCGGCCACCGTGAGCCCGGAAAAGCCCGGCACCTATGAGGCCGGTTGGGCACAGCGGTATACCCTCAAGAGCCCGCGTTAGAATCATCGACGCGGACCGCTGTCACGCCCTGTGTTCGCCTGTATGGCGCTCCAGGTGCATCGGGGAGAGACGACACGGACAGCCTTGAAGGCTGTCCGTTCTCGGCAGGGGTAACCACCGCCGCAACGCGACGCCTTACGGCCCTTGCGGCAATGGCCCGTCCCTCAGATGGTCGTGCGGTTGTGCTTGCTGGCGATCCAAAGCGCCGGATCACCCGGCGACTGCCTGCGTGGACGCCGTCGCCGCCCGCGAGGTTGTCGATCTCATCCGAAGCCACCCCATCAAAACATCGCCTCCAACGCCGTCGCCCGTCGCGCCGCCTCGTTCACCTCGCAATGAACCGTCTCCGCCGACACCTTCGACGGCGACGGCGGGCGACAATGCGTCAACCGATGAGCACGCCACCGGCGTTGGTCGTTCTCCACGCCTTGCCGCTTCGCGTCAACCAACCTCGCTACAATGCGCTCGAACATCACGCCGACGCGGCGATCCTGGTACGCCAACTCCCGCCTGGCGCAGAAAAGACGATCGCCCGGTGATTCGCTTTGGCGAAGGCACAAGGCATACGCCGAACGCAACCCACGGTTTTTTGTATCTGGCAGTTGCGTCGTGACGATGTCCCATAGAACACCCTCAAGCACCGTCGCTCGCCTGGCCGTCTCGTAGGTCATGCAGACCCGACGTTCCGGCTCGATCGGAGCACCCGGCTTGCGCTGGTCGCACGTGGCGTCACGGCGTTCACGCCACTGGACTTGCTCCTCACGCAACTTCGCGCGGTCTGACCGTCCCACGTAGAGCATCACGTCGCGATAGTTCAGGTCGAGCCGCGCCCTTTGATAGGCATCCTCCGCCCGCAGGCACGCGTCGCTGCCCGCCCGGGCATCGCCAACGGCGTCGAAACACGCCGCATACGACGGCCGCAGGCCGATCGCTGCGTGGCGGTCCATGCCCTCGGTGGCATCGCCCATGGCGGGAACGGTCGACATCAGCACGCCGACCGACAGTTTTTGAACGCTGCGTCGTATCACGCGATCCACTCCTCGTCAGCACCGCCGCAACGAGAACACACGCCTCCGTCCGGCAGAGCGGATGGTAAGAATTGTATCGGCATGCCGTTGCACAAATCCGCCCCTGCCGTCACGACAGCGGTCGATGATGTGCGCTGGGTCACCGTCCCGGCGTGACGCGCTCCGACTGGGCTTATGACGCAACATGCGAAATCGGCAGCGATACTCAAGTTCTGGCTGAACGTGCCGCTAGCGTGCCGAGCACCTTACGTACCCATCCCGCAGCACCTGGAGCAATCCGTCATGGCCGATGTCACGCCGCTTAGCTTTTCCGAACTGAATCGCCGGCTGACGTCCCTGCCGAACTACGATTCCCAAAGCCCCAAGGCCGACAGGCGCGCGACGCTCGGGCTTGCCCTGGCTGGGGTGGCACTCGCGCTCTACATGCTGGCCAGCCGCCTGAGCATGCCCAAGCTCGTTGAGCTTGCCGTTCTGGGCTCGCTGGTTTGCCTGGAATTCGTAGGCATCGCCATCAACACCTGGTACACCCGGCACCAGTTCTCAAGCATGCGTTCGCCGATGAAGAACTTCGCGCTGGAACTGGACCACGATCTACCTCACTACCACGGCATCCTCGACTGGCTGCAAGCCCAGCCCCTGAACGACCTCGAACGCCACGCACAGATGACCCGTTTCCGGCGGGAACGCTTCACCCAGAAGCTACCCCTGCTCGCTGGCGGCGTGACCACGCTCGGCCTCATCCCGGTCATCCTCGCCCTCTACCTCCAGGCCAAGGAGTTTGTCGCCGGCCGCCATCTGACCTGGCTCGACTTCATCGCCGGCCTTCTTCTCCTGTTGATGTACGGGTTGAGTTGGCTGTCGGCACTGATGAAGTCACGTCTGGAAGCGATGGATATGTATCTTCAAGACGCCCTGACGATGAAGCAGGCGGTTTTGGTGGCAGCCGAATCCGAGCTTGCTCTAGGCACGCAAAGCGCTGGACCCACCAAGGCGTTTCCGGAAACAACGACGCGCTGAAGCCCCCCCTCCGCAGACTTAGGGGGAGGACGAACGCGTGCGCTGGCGGCCGGGCGTGAGGCCACCGCTATTCCGCCGCATGGGGATCCCGCGTGAGCCGAGCCACCGCCGCGCGGTCCCAACACATCCGCGCATTCGCCTCGGCCGCACACAACACGCCCAGATGGGTCAACTCACCGAGGGCCTCCAGCCCCAACGACAGCCGGGCACAATCCAGGCTAT
Organism: uncultured Luteibacter sp.; assembly: GCA_913774655.1. Lineage (GTDB taxonomy): Bacteria > Pseudomonadota > Gammaproteobacteria > Xanthomonadales > Rhodanobacteraceae > Luteibacter > Luteibacter sahnii. The sequence goes on from CAJYHU010000331.1 coordinate 8,891, forward strand.
CGGCTTCATGCACCAGGTCCGCCAACAGCTGCGACAGGCCACGCGCGTATTGCAGCCATTCGGTCGCCTGATTCAACAACGCCTGGGTGGTCGCGTCCTCATTGAAAGAGAAGCACTCGCCCGGGTTCAACACACGCTCGCTCGACAGTGACACGGTTCGTTCCTTGAGAAATGCCGCACCACGAATCCAGGTGCGGCATGCCGCGTCGTGCGACATGCCGCGGATCACACGGACTCGCGGGTTCCTCCGGCCGCCCGTGACCGGGCGCCGGACGGCTGATTGACGAAGTGGATGCGGCGTCCGCGTTTCTTACCAGCGCACGGGAGCACGCCGGGTCGAAACGGCCCGAAAGCAGCGGGTTGTAACGGTGCGCCGCGGTTCTTCAACCGCGCCTGCGCTAGAGGCAGACAGCCCGGTTTCCGAGAGGGATGCCGCCTGGGGGATTCGGCGGGCGAGCGGGTGCCGTATGATCGGGGGTAGCCACGATTGACTCCTGTGAAGTTGGTTGTGGTTAGCGGGCCAGGGGCGCTGCAACGCTTCTGGCTCGCGACTTCTCACCGCTTTGAGCGATGGTTGCCTGCGATGCGTGTTCGACGTCGGCGCGGGCAACAGATGGAACGTAGCAAATCGACGGAAGGCTGTCTGTAGTCGCGGCAGGCATCCGTCGCAAATCATCCGCTTCGGATGCGCGAACGAATCACGGAAAGTCCTGCATGTCGTAGAGACCGGCCCGCTTCGCATACGCTCGCGCATCACTCAAGGTCTCGAAGAATTCGAGTTCCGGATACATCTCACGGAAATTGTCGCGTTCTTTGTCGTTTCCGAAGCAATAGAACGTCAGCCATGAAGCCCTATCGGAAACGGCCATCCATGATTGGCTTTGCGGAACTAGATACGTCCTTTCCTGTGCATCGTAGATCGAAGGCAGGTCAGGCGCCGCGCTCGCGAAGAGCATCGCCTCCACGTCTTCCGGTTCGTCATTGGTGGAAAACTCAAGTGCACCGAAGTAGCCGGTCGCCGACGCGTACGCTACGGGCTCGGGCGTCGTAAAAACGACACAGAGAAGGGAACCGCCCCGCGTAGACTCCCAACCTTGCGAAGCGTCGATATAGCTCCTGGTAAACATCGCCGAGTCCCCAGTAGCAAGAAAGGACCCAAATCGACCTTTCAGCAACGACTCGACCGGCTTGCTCTCATCATCATCCGCCTGACCAAACCAATACTGGTGAGCGTTCTTGTCCTGAATAAGCTTCATGGTGACGGATGCTCGCCTTGGCTTCGCCTAGGACAAGTCTTGCAAGCCGTAATCCGCCATCGACTTCGCATACGCCCTGGCCTCGTTCATGGAATCAAAAAATCAAGTGAGGAAACATACTACGGAGATCGTCACGGTCCCGACCGGACCGCCAAGTCTTTCGTAGACACTCACGAGCCGCCTGCGCACCCTGCGGGCCTTAAGCGCCTCACAGTCGATGAGCCATGCTAACGGGGGGCCTTCGCAGCAAAGCACTGATATCGCAATAACTTGCGAATCCGGCGCCTGCTCCATTTTGCCGAATTTAGCTATGTCGCATCTCGAAATCTGACACAAACCCAGCTTAATCTCGCAACCCAGTCGAACCAGGGGAAGGTCATGCGCAACGCCGCGGCAGTCGAAAGGACTCGAGGTCTTTTGAAAAGGTTGTTCCACGGAAAGTGGATTTTTGCGGCCTTACTTTTGTGCCTCGCAGCCACCGCGCAAGGCAAGTCGACATACGGGGGGCCGTATTTCCTCGTAGGATCGATTCAGAACGATTCGGTCTATTCCTCGGTCGGTGCCGGCGTGGCGGCGATCGAGGCCGTGTATCAAAAGAACTGTCCCACCTGCACGATCTACGTCTACTACTACGACAACAATGCGTTGCAGCAGCGGACTGCCGCAACCGTCACGACTCAAGAACATACCGCAGGTACCGCCGTCTGGGCCACCGAATACCCGACGACCAATCCGGAGATCAACTTCGGCAGTTGCAACGTCTACTCCGGCGGCAACGGCGACGTGGCGCAAGACCACGGAGCGATGTGCCAGGCCGGGAACAACATACAGGCGTCGAGCACGCTGGTGGCAGACCCCATCAATGCGTCCAACGGCAATAAATACGAGCAAGTGCTCGATTTCAAGGTCGGGGATCTCACGTTCCGCCGTTTCTACAATAGCGTCAACTATGTAGCGCCAGGCTCCCTGGGGGCGCACTGGCGGCATTCCTTCGATCGTGTGCTGGATGTGGACGCCATCGATTCCGATGGCCATACGTCCACGTCCGCGCGATTGACGCGTCCGGACGGCACGGTCGAGACGTTCGAGCAAAGCAACGGTGCCTGGGTTACTGCCGTCAAGTCGAACTCGCTCGACACCATGGTGGAAGAACACGATGCCGGAGGCGCCCTGACGGGCTATCGCATCCTGATGGGCGGTCCGCAGGAGACGGAGCGGTACGATGTCGGCGGCCACCTTCTGTCGATCACGAGCCTGCATGGTGACGTCACCACGCTCGAGTACAGCACAGCCATCAGTGCCGACGCACCTAAGCTCGGTTTGCTTCTCAAGGTGACGGTTCCCTCCGGCAGATCGCTGGGCTTCACGTACGACGCATCCGGGCGGGTAAAGTCCATGATGCTCCCCGACGGGCAGTCGCTCTCGTATACCTATGATGGCAATGCGAACCTGGTGAACGTCGTTTATCCAGACGGCAAGCAGGCGACCTACGTCTATGGAGAGCTCGCGCAGACCGCGAACGTGTCGCAGCCCGGTAAGCTCACCGGCATGATCGACGAAAAAGGCGTTCGTTTCGAGACGACAAAATACAACCGTACGGGCTGGGGTATCGCCACGAGCCACGCGGGCGGCGCCGACGCCTTTTCCCTGGATTACGACCTGGGTCGTGCATGGCTGACCAGCCCCTTGGGTGTCACGACCATACTGGCATTCAATACGTCGCTTCCCCTGTCGAAGATATCCAGTTCGTCCGCGCCCTGTGGCGCAACGTGCAACCAGCCTTACAAATCGGTTGCGTACGATACCAACGGCTGGCCGTCCAGCTATACCGATTTCAGGGGCACGGTCACGACGCTCGTCCATACGGTGGCAGGGCTGGAAACCCAGCGCGTCGAAGCCAAAGGGCAGGCCCAGCAGCGAACGACCGACACCACGTGGGACGAAACGCGTCGCCTGCCGTTACAGCGCACGATAAAGGATGCCTCGGGAAACCTGGTAGCCAAGTCGGGATGGGCATACAACGACCGCGGCCAGGTCGTGGCGGAGTGCGCCCAGGACCCCTCAAAGCCTGACGCGACGACTTATGTTTGCTCCGCATCGGGTACCGCTCCGGACGGTGTCCGGCGTACGGTTTACAGCTATTGCGATACAACGGACACGACGACTTGCCCTCGGCTCAACTTGCCGTTGACCGAGAAAGGGCCGAGAACGGATGTCGCCGACGTCACGCGCTACAGCTATTACCTTGATACCGACGAAAGCGGTTGCGGCAGCGTGGGCGGAACGTGTCACCGCGCTGGCGATCTTTTTCAGGCGATCGACGCCATGGGACATGTCCAGACCATCGTCGGGTACGACAAGGCGGGGCGCATTGCGAGGACGAAGGACGCCAATGGAGTCATCACAGATCTCGCCTACACCCCGCGTGGCTGGCTGTCCAGCCGAACCATCCGGGCGAATGCGGACGGAACGCCATCCGTTAGTGATGCCATCACTGCTCTGACATACGAATCCACCGGGGCGCTCCATAGCGTCACGGATCCGGATGGCGTCACGTTGACGTACACCTATGACGACGCGCATCGACTGACGGACATAGCCGATGCGGTAGGAAATCGTGTTCACTACACGTTGGATGCAAGTGGCAACCGGATCAAGGAAGAGGCCTTCGATCCACAGAACGTGTCACGGCGCTCCCTGTCGAGGACGTTCAACACCCTGGGGCAGCTGGTGAAGGTCACGGATGGCCTGGGTCAGGTGACGTTCGACGCCACCGCCAGCGGCAGCTACGATGCCAACGGCAATCTGGTGTCGGCCAAAGACGCACTCGGCACGGTCCAAAAGATCGGCTACGACGGGCTTGATCGCGTGGTGAGCAGCGTCGCGAACGCCAACGGCACGGATGCTTCCAATTCAAGCACGATGAAACTCGCGCTCGACGCCCTGGACCAGGTGAAGTCGGTGACCGACCCCGATGGCTTGGTCACCAGCTACGGCTTCGATGGCCTGAGCAACCCCGTTTCGCTGACCAGTCCTGATACCGGGGCGCAGTCGTCCACCTTCGACACGGCCGGGGACGTGCTGACGCAGTCCGACGCCAAGTCCACGATGGCGAGGAAAGCCTATGATGCACTGGGTCGCATGACCTCGGTCAGCTACACGGATGCCACGCTGAATGCCGCCTTCTACTACGATGAGGTCGCGAGTGTTACCGGGTGTGCTAGTTCGTTCCCCGTCGGTCGCCTCACCCGGGTCGTGGAGAACGCCGTTACCACGGTGTATTGCTATGACAACCAAGGGCGCGTGACCGAGCAGCGCCAGACGCAGGGTACGGCCACCGATACGACCGATTATGTCTACACCAAGGCCGGTCGTCTGGCCGCGGTTGCCTCCCCGAGTGGCCTCGTGACCGAATACGGACGGGATGCCGCCGGCCAGGTCACCAAAGTCACAGTCACCCCGGCCAAGGGCGTGGCGACCACCGTCATCAGTGCGGCCACCTATCTGCCGTTCGGGCCGGTCGCGAGTTATACGTTGGGCAACGGCCAGACCGTCGCACGCAGCTATGATGCCAACTACTGTTTCACCGATATCGTGAGCCCGGCGCTGAGCCTGCATGTGGCGCGGGATGCGGTAGGCAACATCGTGGCCTTGGGCAACGCCGCGGGCGCATCGCCGGCCATCGAAACCTATACCTACGATCCGCTCTACCGGCTTACCGGTGTGAAGAACGCCAGTGGGGCCCTCGTCGAGTCTTACACCTACTCGAAGACCGGCGACCGCTTGACGAAAACCGCGCCGGGTCTGGCCACTGGCACTTACGGGTATCAAAGCGGCACGCATCGGCTCACAACCATCGGCACCGGGTCCCGGACCTACGATGCAAATGGGTCAACTACCGGCAATGCCAGTGCCGGCGTGGCCTGGGGCTACGGCTACAACGGCCGGGGCCAGATGACCGTGCTCCAGCAGGCCGGCACGACGGTCGCGAGTTACGCGTACGACGCGTCGGCTCGTCGCATTGCCAAAACGGTTGGTTCGGCCACTACCCGATTCGCCTATGGCCCGGGTGGGCTGTTGGGCGAGTATGGTGGGGCGTCCCGTGATTATGTGTGGATGGACGACACGCCTGTGGCGGTGGTTGACGGCACCGTGGTGGCCTTCGTGCATGCCGATGGCTTGAACACCCCCCGCGCGGTCACCAACACCGCCGGCGCGGTGGTCTGGTCGTGGGCTTACCAAGGCAATCCTTTCGGTGAGCAGGCACCGACTTCGACCAGCGGCGACGTCCCCCCGGATTTGAGTAGCGGCTCGGTTTCGAGTCCAATCCCCCACGAGAAGGAGATTGGACGTGAAGAAGCGCTTTTCCGAAGAACAGATCATCGGCTTCCTGCGTGAAGCGGAAGCGGG